>PVWI01000387.1 GCA_003003725.1 filamentous cyanobacterium Phorm 6
TTCTGGGTAGCCACTACTGGAGAAATTGAGCGAGCTGTGATTGCTTGTAACCCAATAGAAGCCCTTTCAATTTTGCTTATTGAACAGGAAAACTCTACAACAGCACCAGCGACACTTTACCTAGGAATTGAACGAGCTTCACAACTGCCTATACAATTCTTACAAGAACTCGATAGCGTTATTATAGCGATCGCAGAAGATTATATGCTCGCTCGAAATGCAAGCGAGCTGCTACCGAATGCAGAAGTTGTTAATCCACAGTCAAGTTGGAATGATATCTGGATACAATTAATTGAGCAAGAACAGCCAACTCACAAACAAAATAACCAACAGTATAAACAGCGCATCCAAGATATCGAACTGGATTAGCTTTTACAGCTTAAAAAATTGATACGACTTACGCAACTGAGGAATTTTTAGACTATCTGTGGCGTAAGGTGCACCCGGAGCGCTCGCCCTTAAGAGTTCGTCATCTGTGGAACAAAACCACTCACTCCTGTGCAGTTTTACCTAAGTTCTTTACCAGTAGATGCTAAAGCGGAATGGTCGTGCTATTCGTCAACATTGGGGCATTGAAAACCAAGTGCATTCGACGTTAGAGGTTACTTTTAATGAAGAATATAAATCCCGGATTCGGTCGTTCAACAGTCCTCAAAATTTGGCTTTTCTAAGACGAATGGCACTTAATGCCATCAATCAAGAAACGCCTCTCCGACGTAGTTTGCGACAAAAAAAGAACCGAGCCGCGATGAATGATGACTATATGATGCAGATTCAAAGAGTGCTTGTGTCAAGCCTGATTGAGATGCTCTTACCCTAGACTCACTTGCTCACGCTTGTACTCTGTTGAAATCTAAACTGCCAATATCCAACTTTCGACTCCTGGCTATCTTTGTGACTGATAAAGCTATGGTCGATGTTGGATTTGCTGGCATCAACCCGACCTACGAGCAAAAGCGATCGGCTCTCATGGCGAGTTCAGTCCAAGCTCGATGCTCGCTGTCGGACGAACGATCGTCCAACAGCGAGCATCAACATCTTTACTGGCTGCGAGATTAAAAACAGGAGGGCAAGGCGCGATCGCGTTGGGCGTTACCAGCCAATACCCAACTGCACCAACGGGCTTGCGTCGTGCCCGGCGATGCTCCATCGTAAAGGCGGCTTTCCTGTACACCAACTGGCTCGCCAAGAGCTTCAATATCGACTCAAAGAGCGAGCGTACAGCGGGCGTCAAAATCCAAACAGCGAGCAAGTCAAACTTTCTCCTCTTAGCTGCCCAGAGTGAGCGTGAGCTAACTCCAAATTGCAGCTATTCTCATAGCAGTCTTGCAAAAACCATAAAAACCATAAATTGATCATTTTTACCCCCTTCTTACGTCTATTTGACATGGCTTGCTATGCGACTACCGTACTTATTACGAGGATTTAGCAGGATTCAAGAGGTGTCGGAGTACAGAAAATCACGCCAAAAGCAACAATTCTTTACAAAAACTCATAAGCATTTATACTTAAAATGAGGCTAAAAGTACGAAATAGGAGGTGTAATGAGTAAAAAATGTGCTGTTTTTTCCTCTTTTTTCCTCCCAATTTTTAGCTAATTTTTTTGGCTCAGTTATATCGATTTTCCTGCATTAGTTTGATCAAAGTGCACTCGGATTGATAGAGTCAATGGGGAGCTTGCGTCAAAGCGGCTTGCAGGTTTATTCGGACATTCGATTGACATCCTCCCACCACTGATTCGGAATACTGAGTCCATGCTGCATCACCGATCGATTTGCAAGAGTGTCTATTCTTGACCATATTACGAACCATCAAGTCCTCATACGCCACCAAATCGGTTAGGGTCGAGGGGAGTATTACTACTCCACCCCTCCCATCCGAAACCGTGCTTGCGACTGTCGGGCAAGAGAGCATACGTCACCGTATCTCCTCCCCTCAGAACCGTACTTGCTACTCGTCGCATCATACGGCCGGGGCCTTTGCCTTCACAGAACGTTTACCACTATGTACCGTCTTATGGCAAATTTTATGTAGGTGTTGAAGATTGTCGATTTCATCGGTTCCACTTTTTACCAGAGGTACTATGTGGTGTGTTTCTAGAGCTTCTCCATTGTGTAG
This sequence comes from filamentous cyanobacterium Phorm 6, assembly GCA_003003725.1. Classification (GTDB taxonomy): domain Bacteria; phylum Cyanobacteriota; class Cyanobacteriia; order Cyanobacteriales; family Microcoleaceae; genus Microcoleus. The sequence goes on from PVWI01000387.1 coordinate 2,119, forward strand.
ATTTTCCCCACAGATTGGACACAACCAGTTCTGGTTTTGGGCTATTTTGTAATATTTAGACCCAGGCTCCCAAATGGTTTTACCCACAGAAGAGCGATTTACTTCGTGATGCGACGATAAAACTTTGTAATTAGCAAACCCATCAACCTGACAAGCACGATGGACCGACCATAACAGGTGGAGACAGATCACCCCCATGTCTGGCAAGAAAATCTGCGATAATCAAAACCTTGAGGTTAATATAGACTCTAATAACCTTAGCAACAGCTCCTACGCGGAGCCAAAGCAATCGCAACGGTCACATAAGTCATCTACAGAACCCCGCCTCTGCCAAAGAAAATTCTACGAAGAATGCCCCAGTAGTGCAATCACAGATACGATCTATACGGCTGGAGTCACTGGTATGGATTTCTGGGAAATAAGCGAAACCAGTTTGAATGGCGGCAAAGATTTTTCCAAAGGTCGAGTTGAACTGCAAATCCGAGATCGCTTTGACCTAACAGACTTTGCTGAAATTGCCTATCAAGCCAAGGAAGTCATTGCCCAGAAATTCGGAGAAGAAATCCTCAAACTGCACTACGCACTGGCAATAATTGCCTTCCGCAAACCCGAAGCTTGGAGAGAAGAAATTACAGTATCAGCCTCTAAACTTCTAGATGACTTTGGTGAAGCTCAGAAAAGAAATCACTACATCCGCAAAGCCAACAGAAGTCAAGACAGCAAGCCTACCCAATACCTTTCCAAAACAGAAAAACTTCAGCAGATCAGCCATCAAGCGCAACTGCTCAGACGGATAGAAGTTTGTGTAAGAGAATGGCGATACAAGGAAAAAAACATCTTGTCAGTAAGAATGTCGCATCTGTGGGACATCTTTGAGATTCACGAGATTGTCCAGCCATCTTTGGACGGTAAAGACACCTTTATTGACGTTGAAATCACCTTCCGCCCTGGCTTATGGTTTAACAAGTTTGCTAATCACGCTTATTTGCGGGAATTTGGTTACATCACCAGCGAAGCATTAAAACTAGACCCCTACCGGGAAAAACTGGCGCTCAGGCTAGCTTACTTTACCGTATTTGCCCTGCAACAGCACAAAAGCGGTCGGTATCAAATAGAGACACTACTGACGCGCATCGGGTATGGCAAGGAGATAGTGGCAGCCAAGACAGACCGAGTTGCAGCCTTACACCTCAAACGCAGCTTTGATCGAGGACTGAAAACACTGGGGAACTTTGAGTCCCCATACCGTTTTGACTACGATCCTGATGTTCCAGACTGGGTGCATCCAGATCGCAAAGTCAAAAAGCCCAATCACTGGTTTGAAACCTGGCTGCAACTTAACGGGACTTTACGCCAGCCAGAAGCGCTGCCTAAACGCCTGAAACCAGAACCAGAACAACCGCAACAGGCAAAAAAAACTCGTTGCAAGCGGAAGTCAGCTCAACCAACACCCAATTTGGCCGAACCTATAGCTTTTGGTCAACAGGTAAGGGAAGCTCGGAAAGCTATGGGAGAAAGCTTAAGAGTGATGGCAAAGAGGGTAGAGATTTCACCATCCCAACTATCCCAGATAGAAAACGGGTGCTATCCGCGTACCCTCAAACCTAGCTTGAAGACCAAGATATTGGAGCATCTGGGCTTAACTGACGAGTAACTAGCCACTCACAAAAATCTCGCATCTCACAAAACCTCCTCGAAATACAGGGGGTTTTGTTTTCATGCCCTACCTCAGACCAACCCCAGACTGTTCACGAACTTGTAAACAGCAAAAATTTTGCCAAAATTGGCTTCAAATCAATATATGATAAGGCTTACAGCGCGTAAACATTTCGTGTTCATTCGGGATCGTTTCGTGTTCATTCGGGATCGTTTCGTGTTCATTCGGGATCGTTTAAATTTTAAAAGCCTTACCCCGTATGGCTTTCATCCTCGAAAATTGTCCTGATTAGTTTGAGTAGTTTGAGAGAGCATCACGAACCACAGCAGCCGAGTCTGACAGGCTAAGGATTGGTCTAAATCCTGCAAAACGCAAAACGTGACACGAGAAAATTGTCAGAGGCGCTGGAACGCTCGCCGTCAAACCAAGCGCACGGGAAGTGTCCATAGCTTCACTGAAATCAAAGAAGCACCCCTGTGCAGACGAAAAGCCCACTCAACCCCGCCTAGCCGACAAAGGCTCACACCCCGACCTTCCACCAACACCGGGGGTGCGCTATGAACGCGCCCATCTCCCCACTGTCCGAATGGCTGGCTTCAGGCATAGACCCCGACCTCATCGCCCTTAACATCCAAACCCTCTCAGGCGACACCCCCTACCCGTACCTCCTGTACGAAATCAACGCCGCCTCCGGCAGAGTCCACCCCGACGCACAATGGCGGTGGGCCAGAAAGCACTACAGCCACATCGAACACGGCGGCTGGTGGTGCAATGGCATAGACCCCCTCAACAACTGGCAGCCCATGTATTGGGGCTGCTTCAAACCCTATCAGCCCCGAAATGCCTTTGACCCCAAAGGCAAAATCAAACCCGTCAAATACGAACACCCCCCCAAAAGCCCCACCAGAGCCTTCTTCCTGCAAGTCCCAGACCACATCTGGGCAAAAGTCGCAGCACGCTACGGTGTCCCCATCGACCCAGAGGATTTGGGAGACGGGGAGAC
>PVWI01000388.1 GCA_003003725.1 filamentous cyanobacterium Phorm 6
GTACTGCTGATATGCAGCAAAAAACAGCCCCGCCAGAGTAACAAAGATCAGACCCAGAACAATACCTGAAAGTAGCGGTTCTACCATGAGAGCTCCTTAACGTTAAGATTTAACAACCTATTTTTAATATTACCAGCACTTACACAGATGAATTTTCGCAAAAGCTACCTTCCAGCCTAGTTAAGCCTTGATCTCCCCGCTGGGAAGGATTAAGCTATGTTATGAGAAATAAATTTTCTTGTAGATACTATTTTTAAATTGAACTGCTTTGAATAACCAACTTGCCAGGAATGAAATTAAAAACCCGATCGAGCGACTTGCCATATTTGCGATCGCCCTGTTGCTTGCCATCATCTTGGTGAGTATGACAATTCGTCAGTTTCAAGTCGCCGATCCCTACGTCAAAAGCGTACTATCCCTCACGGGCGACCAGTTTCAGGGTTCCGCCATCTTTCAAATGAACTGTGCGGGCTGTCATATATCCGTTGCAGACAGTCAAGTCGGGCCCAACTTGCATCGAGTGTCCGATCGCAAATCCGAATTCGAGCTGATCCGCCAAGTCACCAGCGGGCGAACCCCACCAATGCCACAGTTTCAGCCGAACCCGCAAGAAATGGCTGACTTGCTGAAATATCTAGAACAAATTTAACCAAAACAGGGGAACGGAATTCGTTCCCCTTCTAGCGATCACCCACAGTCAGGAGACGGCACGGCGCCGTATCCATAGGTGTCAACAATCGCCTGAAAGCCTTGATAAATATCGTTTTTACCTAAGTCTAGATCCCCCTCGCATCCCCCTTAAGAAGGGGGACTTTGAGAACACTCCTGTCCCCCCCTTCTTAAGGGGGGCTAGGGGGGATCTGGCCTTGATAGTCAAACAGTAGTCTCTGAAGAGGTTTCAGCCTTAAGTTAACACTACCAAAGGCAATGCCGTCTCCAGGGCTACTGTGGAGTGCGGACTAAACCAGTGAAATAAAACTGCTCTCCGTTAACTGGATAGGAAGCACGCCCGACACTATAGCCAGAATCTGGTTGTTGCTGGCGATCGCAGTTGAGCCGTTAGTTTGGGTAATTGACAGTTGATTGAAGTCCAAGCCTCCCACCAACACAAGTGAATCAAGTCCTGGCGTGAAGTTGATCAATGTATCAGTTCCTGCGCCTGCTGCCAAGACAAAGCGATTGATGTTAGTACCGCCAACGAGGGTATCATTACCGATGCCACCAAACAGCAAATCATCGCCAGTGCCACCAAAGAGCAAGTCGTCTCCGCCGCCGCCAAGCAAGGTATTGTTACCTTCACCGCCACAGAGAGTGTCATTGCCTTGATCGCCAAATAGCACATCATCGCCAAAAGCTCCCAACATTACATCGTCGCCTTTGCCACCGTACAATACATCATTGCCTTGGTCGCCAGAAATCGAGTCGTTGCCACGATTGCCATAGATAGTATCGTCGGCGATATCGCCAAAGATCAAGTCAAAGCCTTTGCCACCGAAGAGAGTATCGTTATCGATGCCACCGTAGACAGTATCGTTGCCGACATTGCCATTGATGTAATCGCCGCCCTGTTGCCCAAAGATCAAATCGTTGCCGCCCAATCCGAAGATCGAGTCACTGTTGGCCGTACCGACGATCGTATCGTCGCCGTTAGGGCCATTGATCACATTACCCCGTGAAGGAGTTGCAGGCAGATTAGGAGCCGCAATCCTGGGGAAGTCATCAGGACAAACCAGATTTGTCGGTTCTGGGGTGGGAGTTGGAGTCGGTTCTGGACTTGGACTCGGAGTTGGTTGTGGACTTGGAGTCGGCCCGGGTAAAGGCGTTGGTGCGGGCGTTGGTGCGGGCGTTGGTGCCGGGGTTGGTGCCGGGGTTGGTGTTGTTGCGGGGGTTGGTGCCGGCGTCGGCGTGGTGACAGGCGTCGGCGTTACACCCGTTGGTGTCGGCGCCGGTGTTGGTGTCGTCGCCGGTGTTGGTGTCGTTATGGGCACTGCCGGGGAGTTCCCGAAGTTGATGCCGCTGACAATAGCACCCGAGGTGAGCACGATGTCCGCCGGGTCGGGGGTGCTTTGGGTAAACCCAGCTTGGTTGATTTCCCGGATGCGGTAGGTTCCCGGCGTTAGATTCGCGAATAGGTAGTTGCCACTGGCGTCTGTGGTGGTAGTCACAGGAACGGGAGCAGGAGTACCAGGGGTTGGAGCTACAACTACTTTGGTTAACACAATTTGGAAATTGGGTACACCTAGTTCTCCGGCATCCTGAGTGGCATTATTGTTGCTATCTCGGAACTTCAAACCTCGGATCGTACCCGGTTGGGGCAGGAAGTTGCCAAAGTCAATGCCCGTGATTTTATCTCCGGCCTTCACCGTAATGTCGGCGGGGAGCGCAGTCGTCGGTATCGAGTCTTTTTGTTGGACTTCCCTTACCTTGTAAGTACCTGCGGGTACCTCCGTGAGAGTGTAGTTGCCGTTGGCGTCGGTGATGGTAGTCAGTTCGCCCTGATCGAAGACTCCATTTGTTGGGTTGCTGTCGATGAAGATTTGCCAATTTGGCAGCCCGACTTCTCCGGCATCCTTGATTTTGTTTTGGTTAGCGTCACTGAATTTTTGACCGCTGATGGTGCTCGACTCAAAGAAGTTGCCGAAGTTCTTGTTTTGGGAGTCGAGTCCGCTGGTGAGGGCGATCGTCAACGCGCCAGAAATCGCAGGCGTGGCTGGGTTGGGGGCGGGCGCGGTTTGTATCCAGCCCGGTTGCAATACTTCGCGGATGTTGTAGGTGGCGAATGGCAGGTTGGTGAACTCGTACTTACCGGCAACATCAGTGACGACGCTGGCTTCGGTTGGGTCTTTGATGCCGTTGTTGTTGGCATCGGAGTAGATTGTCCAGCCTGCTAGAACTGGTTCGTTAGCCTCTTGCGTGCCATTTTTGTTGCGATCGTTAAATTTGAACCCGCTGATCTTGCCAACCTGGAAGTTCCCGAAGTCCGTGGGAAGGGCGGCGGTGTTGACAATGTTAACCCCACTTGTGGCGGTAAGCCTAGTGGCTGCTGGGGGGACAGGGAAAGTTTGCTGCCAACCAGTCTGTTGCTCTTCCCGCAGGATGTATGAACCAGCGCCAACGTCAGTAAAGGTGTAATTCCCAGAAGCATCAGTGGTAGCCGATTGTGGTGGCGCTGCTGTGCCGATAAATATCTGTGGTTCGAGTGAGATTTTCCAGCCAGGTAATCCAGGTTCCGTGCCATCTTTGACGCCATTCCCGTTGAGGTCGTTGAATTTCTGACCGCTGACGGTGATGTTTCGGAAAACACCGAAGTTCTGCCCGGTAATGGGAGTGCCACTGAGGGCGGGAACGAGAATTGGCAGAGCGGGGAAAGAGATGCTGGAGCCGGCTGGGGGCGTGGCTTGGATCAGGTAATTACCGGGGCCGATATCGGGGAACAGGTAATCTCCGGCTCCTGCTGTCGTTACTGGCGCGCCGACAACTGTATCTGTGCCAACTTGCAGCGTGCCGTTGGCGTTGGTGTCTCTGTATAAAGTGACGACGACGCCGTTTAATACGGTGTCGGTGGGAAGGTCTAAGGCGGCGTTGCCTGCGACATCGGTGTAGGTTTTGCCCGCGATCGTGGTTTTCTGGAAATTTCCGAAGTTAGCACCGGTAACATCGATTACACCTGTAGAAGCGGGAGTCAGGGGGGCAGTCTGCACCCAACCAGTTTGAAGTGCTTCTGTAATCGGAGTTGCTGTTTTTACGTCGCGGATAGTGTAACTGCCGTCGGCTGCGGTGGTAGCGCTTTTCGTGCCTACAGAAATCACCCAGCCCGGGAGACCTGGTTCAGCCGCCTGTCTGACACCATCGCCGTTAAGGTCGTTGTATTTAAAGCCTGTGACGATCGGGCCGTACTCATAGGCGCCGATATCGATCGCAGTGCCGATCGTGCGAGGAAAGCCAGTACCCCGTGGGTCAGTAGTCCCCACCGCCAGTGCAGTGCTACCGCCGTTGATAGCCGGATTAACTACCGTGGCCGTGCTGTCAGCCAAAGCGAATGTGAAAGGAACGGCTGTCGCCTGGTTCAATCCAGCAGGACTGATGATGACACTCGTGAGAGGAACTGTCGCCGGCAATAGATTAGCCGCTGGGAAGCCCGTGCTGCCAACAAGACTGCCGATCAAATTGTTGCTACTGGTGGCTGCGAATGCCCCAAACACGTCAGGACTCAAGCCGCCAGTATTGCCAGCAACGATCGAATTCCTGACATTGACAATACCGCCGTTAGTCGCAATACCACCGCCGTTAGCAACAGCAGGAGCAGTTGCAGCAGCAGCGTTAGCAGTAATCGTGTTGTTAGTCAGAGTTGCAGTAGCGCCGCTGTTAACAAAAATCGCCGCACCAGCCCCAGCACCCGGTGTCGCAGCCGCGCCCGGAGCGCCGCCGGTTGCTGTGTTGCCGAATAAAGTGCTGTTGCTCAGGGTCAAACTGCCAGTATTCACAAAAATTGCGCCGCCCAAACCAGCGCCGCCGCCACCGCCTGTTGCGCTACCAGCGCCACCTGCGGTGAAAGCTCCGACGATCGTGCTGGCTCCGCCTGTTGTACCGCGGCCGCCACCGCCACCGAAGCCGCCAGCACCACCGTTACCAGCAACACCACCGCCACCGCCACCGCCACCAAAGCCACCAGCGCCACCAATACCGCCAGCGCCCGCAGCACCTGCTGCGCCACTGCCGGCAACGCCTCCAGCGCCTCCTGCAC
>PVWI01000389.1 GCA_003003725.1 filamentous cyanobacterium Phorm 6
GGCCTGGGTGAATGCAAGCAACTGGACAAGCGCCGACACAATCAGCTACTCCTTCGCAAATATTTGTAACGATAGTATGTGACACAGTGTTCTCAATTTCTTCAGGTTTGGCAGACGAATCCGTTTTTCCTCTAATTTAACACTGAAGGTTTACTTTATGGGGCTTTGTCTGATTTTCCCAGCAGCCCAAACAAATCTTCAGCGACAGCTTTGTGACCGTCCTTGTCAAGGTGAACCGTATCAAATTTAATATACATCGGGGCAAAACGATTTTCTTGTTGAGCAATTTGCGATCGCCCGCGACGAACTGCTTCAGTAGAATCGACATAGGGCAAACCTAGGGACTTACTAATTTCCCCAAGTCGTTTCCCTGCATCCATCGTCAGTCGCTGTCTAGGTACTTGCTGTTCATTGTCAGAAAAACCGTCAAAAGCGATAAAGCGAGGAGGCAAGTAAACTACAGCCAAAGAACGGCCGTCAGCAGCCACAGAGTCCCGGAGTACGCTCAAATCAATCTCGAATTGCTTCCAAGCACGATCGGCGACATCAGGAGGCAAATCAGCCTGCTGCCAACCCAAGGCTAATGTTGCGCCTAAAGGAACATCTGGTTTGAGGTTGTTGTTTGCCAAACCCAGGAAGTGCAAGGCTTTTTGAGAGTTGATTTTCAGCCAAGACGGGGTAGCAAAAATTTTCAAATGGTTTTTCAAACCTGCCAGCTTGGAGTGGGGTATTTGTTCCAGATAGGGGTTTGTAGTCACTGATTTGTCATCGCGCCGAAACCACGTCATCGAGATTAAGTTGTTGTCTACCGCCAGCACTACTAAATCTGACTGGTACTGAGACCAGAGGCTGCGGTAAACAGAATTGATTTCCTTCAAGGAATAACCCTCTAGAGCGCTATTGATGTAGGTTCCCGCTTTGCCGTTTTTCTGAAAAACCGTTGCTAGCTGGGCTGGCCAAGTATGTTCAGCAGCAATCCCTGTACCGAAGGTGGTGGAATCTCCCATTCCCAGAATTCGCAACTCGCCTGGAGCTTTTTTAATCGGCAGCAGCGGGCCGCGATTGCCTGCGCTGCTGACGGCGATTGGACGACCGCCAGTGAATTCGCGATCGAAAATATTATTGGTATACTCAGGAGCAATAACTTGCAGGAGTGCTTCTAACAATACAACTGCCAACAATACCTTCGACAAATCCACACCAATGCAGCGAACTGTGGTTTTTAAATTGGCAATTGCCTTGTCATTAAATATCTGACTCATATTTTTTCAAGCCCCTTAGAACTGGAAGTAAAGGAAATTTGAACTTGAGGCACCGGCGAAGGTAAACATCAGCGCGATCGCCATTACACAAGCAATCCACTTGAGCAAATTTGGGTGGTTTTGTGTCCAACTCATCCACTTTTGCTTCAAATCAAACCATTCCACTAGCAGAAGTGCAGCCATGTAGAACACTGGCCGATAGTCGATCGGTATCCGCCCGTCAGCAAAGGTCAATATCCGCTGCAATACGACAACGGCACTGTTCAAATTCGCTGCCCGGAAGAAGATCCAAGAAGTACAAATTAGACACAAGGTAATCAGCCAGCGAATTAAATAATTGATTTGAGAAGTTGGCTTAGATGAAAGTTTAGTTGCTCGTTCAATGGAGAGCATTGCTCCTTGCAAACCTCCCCAAACAACCCAGTTCCATCCAGCACCGTGCCAGAGGCCTCCCAGCAGCATGGTAATCATCAGGTTTGCGTAGGTGCGGAGATTGCCGCCCCGATTGCCGCCTAGAGGAATGTAGAGGTAGTCGCGCAACCAATTTGACAGCGAAATGTGCCACCTGCGCCAGAAATCAGTAATGCTATAGGCTAAATAAGGTTTCTCAAAATTTTTCGGCAGTTCAATTCCCAATAGGCGAGCTGAGCCGATCGCAATATCGGAATAACCCGAAAAGTCGCAGTAGAGTTGAACGGTATAAGCCAATGTACCCAACACCAGCCCCAGCCCGGAAACATTTTCGGGACTGGCGAAAACTTCGTTGGCTATTGGTGCGATAGAATCAGCTACATAAACTTTTTTCAGCATCCCCCAGACAATCTGAGCAATACCGCTGCGGATCGCCATCCAGTCTACCGACGCATTGCAGGCAAATTGGGGCATCAGAACTTCGGCGCGGACGATCGGCCCTGCTAATAAACTAGGGAAGAAAATCACGTACAGCGCTACATCAAGGATTGACTCTCTAGCCTTGGTAACGCCTTTGTAGACATCGACTATGTAGCTAATTGTTGAAAACGTGTAAAAAGAAATACCTAAAGGTAAGAGCAGGTTTAGTTGAGGCCAAAGGCGAAATCCTAACAGCGAGTAGCTCGAATCTAAGAAAAAATTTGCGTATTTAAACACAAACAGAGTGCTAATAACTACAACCAAAAAAGTAATTAAAGCAGTAGTTCGGTTTTTCGGTTTAGTCGATGAGTCAATTATGCGAGCTGTTGTATAAGCCAGCAGGGTATAGCCAACCATTAAAATTGAGTAGGGTACGCTCCAAGCCCAATAAAAACAGTAGCTGGCCAATAACAGAAAACAACGTCGGTAGTGCGGTGTCAATAAGTAATACACATACACCACAACCACCAGGAATCCCAAAAACAGTGTGGAGTTAAACAGCATTTTTGAGTTTTACTCTCCAACCGGAAACTAACACTCACAATGCTAGCAATAACGAAAACCGATCGAGTATCCTACTCGGGGACGCAGGAACTTGTTTTTTTATGGAAAAACGCCACTACAGCAATGGATTTAGGAGCGAAAATCATTTTTATCAAGTTTTGTGTACAATATTTGTGAGAACCCCGACTTCTCTAAGAAATCGGGGTTATGGGTGTTCTGTAGCAAATATTAATTTACTGTTTCAATTGTTGCAGCACCTTCGACATTTACCCAGGCAATTTGACCAATTCTACGATCGCGCGCGTAGTCCCTAGCAGCCTCCTCTGTCTCCCGACTCTCCAAATCTATCTCCACCCGCATTAGGGGACTAGACTCTCGGAGTTTGCGGGCATAATCAAAGGCCGCTGCTGCCGCTTCAGGTGTTTGAGGCACCACTAACCATTCGCTGGCTGCTGTCTCCGTGGGCAATTTACCCTCTGTCAGCAACACTTGGTGCAAATCTTCAATATTCAGACAAAACCCGATGCCGGGGGAGTTTTGCCCTTGGGGGTCGAACAGTCCCAACAGTCGATCGTACCGCCCGCCTTGTCCTAAAACTCGCTGTCCGCTTTTGCTGCTACTGACAACTTCAAACACTATGCCAGTGTAGTAGTCAAATGTTTGAATTAAACTCAAATCGAGGTGGATATGAGATTTCAAATTGGGGATTTTTGCTTGACATTTGTGCAGCAGTTCGATCGCACTTTTGAGTTCATTTAACGCGGCTTGCTGTGGCACATCTAAATCCAGCTTCGCCACAATCTCGAATACATCTTCTGGGCGACCGCGCAGGTCAAACAAAAGCAGAGCTCTTTCTCGCAATTCGTCAGAAAGCGGCAAAGTTTCCAAGGCTATTCGATCGAGATTCGCGATCGCCCCCCGAACTTGGGAACGCACATTCAGCGGAAACGGTTCCAACAAAGTTGCAGTCAAGCCCGCTTCCCCCAGCACCAAATGCCAGTCATCAATTTCTAAGCTCTGCAAGCACTCAGACAGCAGCAGCAGCACTTCGGCATCCGCAACCGTCCCGCCCGCGCCTAGGAGCTCTACCCCAGCTTGATAGAACTCCTGTTGCCCACCGGAACCCGTATCTGTTCCTTTGCGGAAGACGTTTGCGTTGTAGTAGAGGCGCTGAGGCTGCCAGCGAGTCCCGGACATCCGCATCGCAGCCGCCCTAGCGATGGATGCTGTCAATTCCGGCCGCAAGCCGAGTTCTCCATCTTCGGCGTCTTGGAGTTGAATTAAGGTCGATCGGTCGATCGCGCCCCCAGCCATCAAGGTCTCCAGCCTTTCTAGAGTAGAGGTAATAATCCGGTGATAGCCCCAGCGGTGAAACACCTGCTGCAAGCGCCGTTCGATCGAAATTTTTTGAGCAACATCAAGGGGCAATAAATCTCTTGCACCCGATGGGGGTTGGTGAACCATATCAATTTTAGAGTTTAGACTTTAGATTTTCGATTGACATTAGAAGCTTACCTTGAGAGACCGTGTTAAAGAAGACCGGGCGGTTTCAACCGCCGTCTTATCTTCTTATTTCTTCTTCCCGCTAAACAAACCCCCAAAAAATGCGCCCAGTTTGCTCTCATTTTTCTTTTCCTTTGCCCCCGAAGCTGCTGCCTGTTCCAGCTTTTTCTTAACTTCCAAAGCCGTCGGTTCTTGAGGATTTGATGCCAAAGCTTTTTGCACCTCAAGTTTTGCCATTGTGGCTTGATTTTGTTGAAAGTAACACATTGCTAACAAAGCGTGAGCTTGGCTGTGTTTTGGCTCGCGCTTCAGGGCTTCCCTCAACTCCAAACTTGCTTTGGCGTAATTTTTGCTGTCCATAAATCCTTGAGCTCGGCGGCAAGATCCGTCAGCCACGGAGTCTACTGGGGCTTTGGGCGGCGGAGGTGGCGCTGGGGTTGCGGCTGGGGTTGCGGCTGGTTTTGTTGCGGCTGCGGTTGCTGCTGCTGGTTTTGTTGCGGTGTTAGTTGGTGGGGTTGCTGATTTTGTGGGCGAACCGGTTCCAACCGCAC
>PVWI01000390.1 GCA_003003725.1 filamentous cyanobacterium Phorm 6
TGACTTTAAAACTGTTTAATTGCAGATGACAGAGCGGAAAACTAGCGTCGCATTCGCCGGTGTCGTGACCTAAATAACGTCTCCTCGCGATCAAGGGGTCTGGTCAGAACAGCTTGTAATTTCTTACAAGCGATCGTGGCTTGAGCCTCGGAGTTCCTGACAGCGGTAAAATCCTTTTGCTTGTTAAAAAACTAAGGTTTCTAATTAAAGTTAACATAAGTATACATGAGATTTTGATAAATTTTCAAGATAATTGGCAAGACTTGATACACTTGGGCCGATCGCAGGCCAAGGGCGATCGCGCGAAGTTTGACGCAGGTGCGGGCTAGTTGAATTAAGATTTGGGTTTAAGGCTGTTTACTTTTATGACTGCAAAAACGACGACTTCGATCGATTCTGTCCTGCGCTACCAGGTTTTGGGCTCCCGCCGCTTTAGCAATTTCTGGTGGGGGACAATTGTCAGCATTGGCGGGACTGGTTTCCTGCTGTCGGGCATTTCCAGCTACTTGCACGTTAATCTGCTGCCTTTTGCTGACCCGACTAAGCTCATTTTTATCCCTCAAGGCATCGCGATGGGTTTTTATGGGGTCTGTGGCGTACTGTTGGCGCTTTACCTGTGGCTGACTATTCTCTGGGATGTGGGCGGTGGCTACAATGAGTTCGATCGACAAACTGGCAACGTTCGGATCTTTCGCTGGGGATTTCCTGGCAAAAACCGCACACTTGATTTTAATTGCAAAACATCCGAGGTGCAATCTGTGCGGGTGGACATTAAGGAAGGTCTCAATCCCCGTCGCAGTATTTATCTTAAGCTCAAAGACCGCCGTCAGTTTCCCCTGACTAGAGTCGGACAGCCGATTGCTTTGTCTGAGGTGGAAAATCAAGCGGCGGAATTGGCTCGATTTTTGCAAGTTCCTCTAGAAGGACTTTAGAGATTCTCGTAAGGTGTGCAACGCTTGCAAATCGATAACTGTTGCGTGCGCATGAAATTGTGCACACTATCATACCTGGTAAATCGATAAATCTAGGGTGCGCATTGCGCACCTTACGTTGTTGAGTAAAAATACAAATGCAAATGCAAATCAAAATTCAGCGGTGGTTCTTCTCACTTTTAATAATTGGCGCGCTGTTTGTCGGGGGATGCGGTAGTTCTCCTGCTGCGAACTCGACTCCGACACCGAATCCGGCATCGGGTGAAAGCATTTCTTTGTCTCCGTCTCCGTCTCCGTCTGGTGCTGTTGTGGCGGCAAGTTCGCAATTTAGCAATTTGGCGCGCTTAGAAGGAAAAGCAACGGTGGTGATGACGGTTAAAGGTGCTCCGATTACGATCGAACTTGATGGCACAAATGCGCCAATTACTGCGGGCAATTTTGTCGATTTGGTTCAGAAAGGTGTCTACGACGGGCTGGTATTTCACCGAGTCGTCCGGGAACCTCAGCCTTTTGTAGTTCAGGGCGGCGACCCGCAGGGAAAAGACCCTAAATTCCCGACAGCGCGACTGGGAACTGGTGGTTTTATTGACCCGAAAACATCTGTCGAACGCAGGATTCCTCTGGAAATTAAAGCTAAAGGTGCCGCGAGTCCGACTTATAGCGCGACGCTACAGGAAGCTGGGGTTAAGGAAAAACCTGTGTTAATGCACAGTCGTGGGGCTGTGGCTATGGCTCGATCGCAGAGTCCTGATTCCGCGTCTTCTCAGTTTTACTTTACTTTGACCGATGTGCCGTTTTTGGACGGCAGCTATGCGGTTTTTGGCTACGTGAAGCAGGGGATGGATGTGGTTGATAAGATTGAAGCGGGCGATCGGATTGAAAAGGCTACTGTTACTCAGGGTTTGGAAAATTTTAAGGCTGTTAGTTAGTCAGTTGACAGTTGACAGTTGACAGTTGACAGTTGGGAGTTGGGAGGAAAGCAGTAGTTATTGGTAACAAGCCAAAACTAATACCTGATAACTACGCATCAACAACCAACAAGTAATATATTACGCATCAACAACCAACAAGTAATATATTACGAATAACTAATCACAACTAACGAATAACTACTGCCTTCTACCTGATACTTATGGATGTTGTCGTTACTGGAATTGGTCTTGTTTCAGCTTTGGGAACTCTGGAAAAGAGCTGGACAAGACTGTTGGCTGGGGATTCGGGGATTCGGCAACATCAACCTTTTTTAGAAATCGAACCGCAACCTTTGGCTTTGATTGGCACAAAACCTGCTGATTTAATCACTTTGATTCGGCAGGTTTTGGCAGATGCTTTGGAAGATGCTAATTTGACTTTGCCGATTCCTGATTGCGGAATTGCGATCGGTTCGAGCCGCGGTTTCCAGGGAAATTTGGAACAGTTGGCAAGAGAAGGAAGAAGGAAGAAGGAAGAAGGAAGAAGGAAGAAGGAAGAGGGAAGAAAATTCCCAATTGCCGATTCCCGATCGCCAATTACCGATCGCCAATTACTAATTCCCGATTCTCAATTCATGAATTTTTTGCCTCACATGGGGGCGATCGCGGCGGCGAGGGCGATTGGCTCGACGGGGCCTGTCCTAGCACCGATGGCTGCTTGTGCGACGGGCATACAGTCGATCGCCCGTGCTGTTGATTTAATTCGTACCGGTGAGTGTCAGCAGGCGATCGCAGGTGCTGTAGAAGCCCCAATTACACCGCTGACTGTGGCTGGATTTAACCGGATGGGTGCTTTGGCAAACACTCGCTGCTATCCGTTTGACGAACACCGGGAGGGCTTTGTGCTCGGCGAAGGCGGGGCTTTATTTGTATTAGAATCAGCTCAGTTGGCAAAGCGTCGCGGTGCTAAAATTTACGGTCGGATTTCCGGTTTTGGCTTGACAAATGATGCAACTCATGCTAACGCGCCGGATCTGGGGGGGGAAAGTGCGATCGCGGCGGTAAATCAATGTTTGAAACGTAGCAATTTAGTAGCGGTTGATATAGATTTTATTCACGCTCACGGTACTGCAACTGATTTAAATGACCGACATGAAGCACTGTTAATTCAAAAATTGTTTCACCGAGGAGTTGCGGTTAGTTCGACTAAGGGGGCTACCGGTCATACTTTGGGGGCTTCGGGAGCTTTGGGCGTGGCTTTTTGTTTGATGGGTATTAAGCATCAGATGCTGCCGCCTTGCACCGGAATGAACAAACCGGGGTTTGAATTGGATTTTGTGCGCTGCGCGCGCGCAACTCTTGTGAGAAATGCGCTTTGTTTGAGTTTTGGCTTTGGCGGGCAGAATGCTGCGATAGTTCTATCTGGCGATCGTTAATTTTTGGTCAATTAGGTCGATCGGCATTTAAAACAGTATTGTATGTTAATCCACGCATCAATGCCGATCGGCGAAAATAGAAGAAAGAAACTGTTTCAACTAAGCCTCGGGTATTTTCACATGGATCTGGCATCTCATCGATTTATGTCTTATTTTGAACCTCTGCAAGCTGCTCACCTGTGCGAAATAGCTGTATTGGAGAGTTTTGCTGAGGAAACAATGGTTTTTGAAGAAGGACAAGCAGCAGATTTTTTATATCTAGTTTTAGAAGGTGAAGTCGAGTTTAGCAAGCAGGTTGAAAACAATAAATATCAAACTATTGCTGTCGCTAAACCAGACGATTTTTTTGGCGAACTCGGAGTTTTAGACGGAGAACCGCGAAGTGCTAGAGCTGTGGCAGTTGGCGGCACGACTTTGGCCAAAATAGGCCGGGAAGAACTGATAGCAACTCTCCAGTTTGCTAAAGGCAGTTCGGTACTCCAAATGTTTAATTTCATTATTAAGAATTTGCGGAATACCACAGATCAATATGTTAGCCAGTTCGTACATAAACAAAAAATGGTATTGGTAGGAGAAATGGTGAGTACAATTATTCACGATTTCAAAAGTCCTTTTACTGGGATTAAACTCTCCAGCGAAATGCTCAAAGAAATGCACCCGGATGAGGAAACTCAGGAGTGGTGCGAACTTATTCAATTGCAGGTTCAGCGAATGTTGGGGATGGCTGAAGAAGTGTTAGAATTTTCGCGCGGCAACTCTGCATTAAATAAAAAACCCGTTAATTTAATTCAGATATTGCAGCAGTTTGAAAAGTTGAATAGAGTTTATTTTGAGGCGGCAAAAGTAAATTTGGTTATACGCATGACAGAAGTGATAGTGGAAGCGGACGAAAATAAGATTTTGCGCGTTTTGCAAAATTTAGTTGGGAATGCTGTTGAAGCTTTTGGCGGGCGCGGAGGTTTGGTAGAGATTGTTGTAGGACAAAGCGAGGAGTGGGCAGAAATTAGCATTTATGATAATGGCCCTGGCATTCCGCAGTCAATTAAGGAAAAGTTATTTGAACCGTTTGTGACTTACGGAAAGCGGACTGGTACTGGGTTGGGAACGGCGATTGCTAAGTCGATCGTTGATGCTCACAAAGGGGAAATTACTTATGAGTCGGAAAACGACAAAGGTACAACTTTTTTTATCCGCTTGCCTAAAGTTATCGCTTCTTCAGATTAAGTTTAACTAGATAAGTGAATACATAATTATAATTTTCGCAAAAAATCTCAAAAACCAGGTTTATGAGTAGATATCTCGTTATACCAATTTTTTATGAGGCTGCATAGAATCCGATCTCCCTGGCGCCCCCCTTAATAAGGGGGGGACAAGATTCCGATAAAAGTCCCCCTTGCTTTCGGGGGATGCGAGGGGGATCGAGATATGTGC
>PVWI01000391.1 GCA_003003725.1 filamentous cyanobacterium Phorm 6
GTTTAATGGGTTCATTTTTTGGTCTCCAATCAGTCTATTTTAGATTTTAGATTTTAGATTTTAGATTTACTCCACAGATTAATCTGGGAGCAGGAACTCTGAGTCTAAAATTTGGGGATCGACCGTGATTGAGTGTACGTGGCACGGTATCCGTTTTTGGGCGGGGTCAATGTAGATTAATTGCGAAAAAATGCCCGATTTCTAATCTAGTCGCTCTCAGCTAATTCGGTGCTAAATCCTGAGAATATTTTACAATTGGGCTTGGTGGGACGATCGACTAATTAACAATTTTAACTTGTATGAATATCAGTCAAAAAATTGCCGACTGGCTCGAAAATCGCGCTGTAACCCCCGCATACGCGGGTGGGCTGCTCTCGGGAATGACGGTTTTCTTTTTTGGGTCTGCTACTAATACAATGGCTGGGTGGCTGTATGCGCTCAGCGGTGGGAGTTTGGCTCTGTTAGTAGTCGCGGCGGTTTTGCCAGCAAAATCGCTCCGTTCCTTGGAAGTGCGCCGCCGCCCGATCGAACCGGTGAGTGCGGGAGATCAAATCACGATCGAACTAGAAATCGAAAATCGCGCCCGCGAACCTAAGACTTTGTTGCAAGTCGTAGATATCTTGCCGTTTGTATTGGGAGCACCGGTTGTCAGCCCGATCGAGGTTATAGAGCCTGAGAGTACATACAATCATACATACTACTTAGAAGCCCGGCAGCGTGGCCTCTATCGCTGGCAAGAGGTGCACTTGAGAACTGCGGCGCCTTTAGGGTTGTTTTGGTGCCGCCGCAGCCGTCCGGCGAAAGCGGTGGCGGTTGTTTACCCGCAGGTTTTGCCGTTGAGCACTTGCCCTTTGATCGATCGCATCGGTCAAGAAGACAGCCCGCAATTGTACAATCGCAGTCGATCGCAAACTGCAACCGAAGGCCTCACCCGCAACCTGAGACCTTACCGCCACGGAGACCCCACCCGTCTGATTCACTGGCGCACCAGCGCCCGCTACGGAGAACTGCGCGTGAGAGAGTTAGAAGTTGCCGCCGGCGGTCAAGACATTATTATTGCTCTCGACAGCGGCGCTTTGTGGGAAGCAAAGGAATTTGAACGAGCGGTGACAGTAGCTGCATCCCTGTACTTCTATGCTAGCAAGCGCCTGTTAAACGTCAAACTTTGGACTGCCGGGACTGGACTTGTGTCGGGGAACCGGGTAGTTTTGGAAACTTTAGCGGCGGTTAATGCTGGGGAAGAGGCGATCGATAGTCGATCGAAACTGTCGATAATTTGGCTGACTCAAAACTCTGCAAGTTTAAGCACTCTTTCCCAAGGCAGCCGCTGGGTGCTCTGGCCGAGCGCTACTGCTAAAACAGACGAAAAAATATTAGTAAAACACGATTTACCAGGCTTAGAAATTCGCTCCGATCGACCGTTAGAACTTCAGTTACAAGCAAGCGTCTCCTAGACTTTTAAACGCTAGGATCGTTGAGAAGGAAGATCGGAGCCGCTTCACTCAGAATGGGAGCCTTTTTATAGTTTTGTGTACAGAAATATGAAAGACGAATTTGATGACAAAGAGAGAAATTTTTCTCCCGCCGATCGCTCAAAATTTATTTTTGGGCGAACAGAATTATATTTATTGCTGCTGTTGTTCGTCGGTGGCATTGCGATAGACTACTGGTTTAGGCATCACCCACAACAGCTTTGGCGATCGCCCACCGAGCAGCCTGCGGGTCTCAATCCACCATCCCCCAAACCGCTGCTTTAAGCGGGATCGTCAACGTCTGCACTTTCCCCAAAGGCAAAATGATACGCATCGGAAAACTTATCTGGAGTCGCTTTTCCCATCTACTGTTGCGTCCCAAGCGATTAGCGATTTTTGAAGCCTGCCTGATTGGGCTAGTGTCAGGACTGGCTGCGCTGCTGTTGGCACAAGGAGTAGGTTGGCTCGGCGGCTGGCGGCAACAAGCAACGCATTTAATCCCGGCCTATATTGCACTGCCCTCGATCGGGGCCCTAGGCGGATTCTTGTCTGGATTCATAGTCGATCGCCTGGCTCCGGCCGCCAGTGGGAGCGGCATGAGCGAAGTAAAGGCGGTACTCGCCAACGTTCCGATGCCTTTGAATTTACGAATTGCCCTAGTGAAGTTGGTCAGCGCCACCCTCGTACTCGGTGCCGGCATACCCCTCGGACGAGAAGGCCCGACAGTACAGATTGGGGCAGCGTTAGCGAGTCAACTGAGTCGATGGTTTCCAACTTCACCGGATCATCGCCGTCAGATCCTCGCAGCCGGAGCCGGAGCCGGACTTGCAGCCGCATTTAACGCGCCGATCGCAGGTGTTTTATTTGTGGTCGAAGAACTGTTGCAAGACGTGTCTGGAATCACCTTGGGAACCGCGATCCTAGCTTCCTTCATCGGGTCAGTTGTCGCTCGGATCAGTGGTTCGCACAATCTCGATTTAGACCTGAATCTTGTTGTCTTTAATACCAGCTTTTCTGCTGCTGAGATTCCCTTTTACCTGCTGCTGGGAATCCTAGCAGGCGGACTTGGCGTGCTGTTCAATCGCTCAATCTTGACAAGTTTGACGTTGTACCGCCGCTTTTTCCATGTCGGCTTACCCTGGCGAATCGGATTTGCTGGGCTGATTACGGGAATTGCATTCGCTGCCTTGCCAGATATATTTCGAGACAATGCCGGACTCAAAGAACTACTATTAACCGGAAATGCAGACTGGCAACTCGTGGCGATCGTCTTTTGCATCCAGTTTTTTCTGATCGTCGTCACCTACGGTTCTGGCGCACCGGGCGGGTTGCTGATTCCCAGCATGGTACTCGGTGCAGCGTTAGGATACCTCGTAGGAGTCGCAGAACACCAAGTTTTGGGTTTAAGTCTGGCAACCACTTATGCACGGGTGGGGATGGCCGCATTTTTCTGTGCGGTTGCTCGCACTCCGATTACTGCGGTAATCCTAGTGTTTGAGATGACTACTGACTTTAATTTAGTGTTGCCGCTGATGATCGTATCTGTGACTTCTTACCTGATTGCAGAATTGCTTGATGAGGGTTCGCTTTACGATCGCTTGCTAGCCTTTAAAGGCATTCACCTGACGAAAGAAACGAGCGCTCAAGATCCTTGGACAGATTTAACTGCATTGAATGTGATGCAGCCGAAAGTAGAAACGCTTTCTAGTCGGATTCGGCTGGAAGAAGCGTTACAGGCGTTTTCTCAGTCTTCCCACCGCACGTTTCCGGTGGTAGAAAGCGGCAAGCTTGTCGGCATTGTAACTCAAAAGGATATTGCCAACTTTTCTGCACGAGGATTGAATGGTGATAATCTTGTCAGCGAGCTGATGACACCAGAGCCGGTTCGCATTAACCCAGAAGATACGCTTGCCTATGTGCTGCATTTGCTCGATCGACACAATCTCCATAGCTTACCAGTCGTAGAAGGACGGCGATTGGTCGGTATTATTACCCGCAGCGATATTATTCGCGTTGAAGCAGCTTATCTCAACAACGAAAGTCTCGCTCAACCCAAGGTAGAACGAGCTCGGATAATTCACCAAACCAAATCGCCAGAAACGGGACAAGGGCGCATCCTCGTGCCGTTGAGCAATCCAAAAACATCCCTGACGCTGTTAGAAATGGCAGTGGCAATTGCTCGCGATCGCAACTATGAAATTGAATGTTTGCAGGTGATTGTTGTGCCAAGACATCACGTGCTTGCAGAAACTCCAGTAAAAACGGCGGAGTGTCAAAAGCTACTAAAGCAGGCAATCCGTCTGTGTCAAGCGTGGCAAGTTCCGATCCATACCCAGATTTTAGTGGCGCATGATTTGTCAAGTGCCATTCTCGAAACGATCGAAGAGCGACATATCGATCTCGTCTTCATGGGGTGGAAAGGCAGCACTAAAACACCGGGGCGGGTTTTTAGTCGAGTTGTCGATACTATGATTCGACAGGCTATTTGTGAAGTAGTGTTGGTGAAGTTAACCGATCGAGCAATATTTGAGCGGTGGTTAGTACCAATGGCAGGCGGCCCCAATGCCCAGCAAGCAGTTCGGTTGCTACCTGGATTGATTTCTCTGACCAAAACCGCGCAAGTCAGATTATTTCATGTGTACGATGCTTCTGAGGAGCGCCAAGCCGATCGCGCTGATTTTGAACCAACCGAAGAAATCTTGAAAGCTGCCGCTGAGTTTCTCAAGCCCCAAGTGAATGCCTCTATCTTGACGACTTCTGTATGTGCTGATTCTGTGTCGGCGGCAGTATTGAGTTATGCCAAGCAGGATGGAAGCGATGTGATTGTTTTGGGTGCGAGTCGAGAGGGATTGTTGCAACAGATGAAACAGGGAAATATTCCAGCCGTGATTTCTCGCCAAAGCAACTGCAATGTAATTTTGGTGAGAGCGTTTTGAAGCAAGAAAAGGAACCACAAGAGATATAGTTTCCGGTTGATTAGCCGGACTAAATAAGGTTCGTAGTGCGGACTTCAGTCCGCAATAAGAGCGGACTGAAGTCCGCACTACAAGCCAAGAGCGCGTGCGTTTAATCGAGCGGACAGGATAGGAATCGTAGAGCGATCGATTGACCGATCTCGCGATTGGTTCGCGCGTGCGGACTTCAGTCCGCAATAAGAGCGGACTGAAGTCCGCACTACAAGCCAAGAGCGCGTGCGTTTAATCGAGCGG
>PVWI01000091.1 GCA_003003725.1 filamentous cyanobacterium Phorm 6
ATCCCCCTAAATCCCCCTTAAGAAGGGGGACTTTGAGCTTCTTTCTCCCCCCTTTTTAAGGGGGGTTGGGGGGGATCTCCGGGTTTGAAAACACGCCCTAGGGGGAATCACATTCTATGCAGCCTCATAAAAAATCGATCTGACATAAAAACTCATGCTAATTGCCAACAATCGGCAGAGTGAGATGTACCGTTGTTTCCTTTTGATAGATACTGGTAATTGAGAACTCTCCTCCTGCCAGTTCGACAATTTTCATGACAATTTTTAAGCCGATACCGGTGCCCTGTTGCTCATAAGTCTTGCGCTCAAACTGCATAAAAGCACCGATTTTAGCAATTTGCTCTTCTGTCATGCCCCGCCCTGAGTCATGCACAGATAAATTCAGCATCTTTCCTACAACTTTACTACTAACTTTAATGGTTGTCTCTGGTGAGGAGAATTTCAGCGCATTATCAACTAATTGATAGACAATCATTGATAGATATCGCTCTGATAGACCGATCTCCGCTTCCTCAAGTGCCAACACGAGATCGTTGTTACGGTTGACGCTCTGAGCCTGGGATTTCAACGCGGCTTCAATGGCGGAAGCTGAAAATTGAGTCCCGGTAAATTCGATCTTTTGCTGGCGACTTGCAGATAGTTCTAATTCTAAATAAATCAGGAATTTTTTCGTTAATTTTTCTAGGCGACGACCAGATTCATCGGCCCACCCTAACATCTCACGGATTTCAGCGATATCCATGTCTTCGATATCGTCCTTGAGCAACCCGATCGTGCCTAAGATGCCATTGAGGGGCGTATTCAGTTCGTGGGATAGAGTAGAAGCTAAGTTGCCACGCAGCTCATTGAGGGTGCTTTCCAAGGCATTGATGGTATTTTCTTGGATGTGGTATAAGTTCTGGATATTATCATATTGTTGCTTGATTCTGAGCATTGAATGCACGCGAGCACGCATTTCAATAGCATTTACAGGTTTAGTGATGAAGTCGTCGGCTCCGGCAGTTAGACAGTTGGCAAGGTCTGACTTTCTGTTTAATGCTGTCACCATAATGATGGGAACTGCTTGCCATTTTGGCATGGCTTTGATTTGCCGACAAATCTCGATGCCGTCTATTCCCGGCATCATCACATCCAGCAAAATAAGATCCGGATCAAATATATCGAGGGATGCGATCGCCTCTTGCCCGCTGGCAGCATAATGCAATTGATAATCCTGCTCTGATAACAGGGTTTCAATCACATCAAAGTTATCCGGCTCATCATCAACAATTAAGATAGAGAATTGAGACATAATTTTAACGAGTCCAATAATGTAGAAAACCTATTTGAGATAAATCCTTTCAATTTCAGCCCCCGTGAGGGGTTTAGAAAATAAATAACCCTGTCCAAATTCACAGCCCAGTTGTTGGAGGCACTGAAGTTGCTGAGTCGTTTCAATGCCTTCGGCAATGACGGAAAGTTCGAGTTGATTACTCAGAGTAATAATGGTGTTAACGACTTGATAGTTGCGATTTCCTGCTTGGATCTGATTGACAAAAGAGCGATCGATTTTGAGGTTATCTACTGGAAAACAGTGCAATTGACCCAGGGAAGAATACCCCGTGCCAAAGTCATCAATGCTGATCTGAATTTGCCGCGATCGCAATTGTTCAGTCAGCGCGATCGCCTTTTGAGCATTGTCCACGATCGCGCTTTCGGTAATTTCCAGTTTCAGGTGAGCGGGGTTGACGGCGGTTTCTGCCAAAACCCGATCGATATCAGCCAAGAGAGTCGGGCAAGTAAATTGCCGCACAGAAAGGTTCACGCTCATGGTTAACTGCGTCCAGCCCAGTTGATGCCATGCACGCAGTTGCTGACACGCCTGCTTCAACACCAGCATCCCGACGGGCACAATCAGCCCTGTTTCCTCCATGCAGGGGATAAATTCTCCTGGTGAAACCATGTGTCGATCGGGATGTTGCCAGCGTACCAGCGCTTCAAATCCAACGAGCTTTTGGGTTTGAAGATTCACAATCGGCTGGTAGTAGGTGACAAATTCTTGATGTTCCAGCGCTCGCTGCAAATCATTTTCCAGCGTCAGGCGGTTTAGCATTGCCAAAGACATCTGGCGATCGAAGATTTGATAGCAGCCTTTACCTCGAAGTTTAGCTTTGTACATTGCCGTATCAGCATCTTGCAAGGGTTCTTCCGGTTGTTTATAAACACTACTGCCTAGAGCAATGCCGATACAAGCAGTCATAAAGAGTTCAAAATCGGCAACCACAAACGATGTGTCAAAGCCCCGTAGAATAGCTTGGATAAATGGTTCAAGGGCGATCGCATCATCAACTTGGTGCAGCAAAAAGCAAAACTCATCCTCACCCATACGCGCTAACACGTCGCCGGGGCGCAGATGATGCTGTAACCGTTCTGTGATAGCGATCAGCAATTGATTGCCAATAGCGTAGCCAAAGGAACCATTCACCAGTTTAAACCGATCGCAGTCTAGATAAACCACCGCAAACGAGGATTCCCCAGCTTGTAAAATCTCAGCCAACTTCTGAAGTAAGAAAGTCCGACTGGGTAGCGTTGTGAGCGCATCCTGAAAAAGCATGGTTTGCAACTCGGCGGTTCGCTGTTGCACCGTTGCTTCTAATCGGGCATTGAAGGTTACTAATTGCTGATATTGTCGATGGATGCGTAACATCGATCGCACCCTTGCTGTTAACTCCAAGCGATTCACGGGCTTGCTGATAAAGTCATCCGCCCCAGCCGTCAAACATCTTGCGAGCTCCGTTTTGGTTGTCAGGGCTGTCACCATAACGATCGGCACAGCTTCCCATTTGGGCATAGCTTTAATGCGTTGACAAACTTCAATGCCATCCATCCCTGGCATCATCACATCCAACAAAATCACATCTGGCTCAAAGAGGTTTAAGCAATCGATCGCTTCTTGCCCGCTGGCAGCGTAATGCAATTTATAGTCTCGATCGTTCAAGAGAGTTTCAATCACATCAAAATTATCAGGTTCGTCGTCAATGACCAAAACAGATGGTACATTCATGAATTATCTTCCCAGGGAAGTTAAAAGGTGTTGAATGGTGGCTGCTAACTGCTTCAGCTTAACGGGTTTGGTGAGATAATCATTAGCTCCGGCGGCAAGACAACGATCGCGATCGCCCGTCATGGCTAAGGCAGTTAAGGCAATAATCGGCAGATCCACTAAGTTTGGATCGAGGCGAATCTGCTGCATAGCTTCTAGACCATCCATACCAGGCATTTGAATGTCCATCAGAATTAGATTGGGGTTTTCCGACTTGGCCAGGGCGATCGCCTCTTCTCCATTCTTAGCCAAGAGAATGCGATAGCCTTTAGCTTTCAAGTAGCTTGAAACCGTACTGATATTAGCTTCGTTGTCTTCCGCCAGCAAGATTAAGGGAGAACCTTCCTGCTGTTCGGGCTCGCTGGGTTCGGTGCGGGGCTCTGTTTGGGATTCCAGGGCAACAGAGGATGGCGCACAACCAGTGTACGGAAGGTCGATCGTGAAGCAACTTCCCACACCCACAGTGCTGGTGAGTCCCACCTGCCCGCAGTGGAGTTCGACAATGCGTTTCACCAAGGCAAGCCCCAAGCCTGTCCCCTGATATTGGCGGTTCAGCGCGCCATCTATTTGGATAAAAGGCTGAAAAAGTTTGTTGATATCTTCTGGGGCAATACCAATACCTGTATCGATGACCGCAATTCGCAGACTCTCTTTGACCAAAAAATGGGGTGGGGAATCGGCAGAATCTGGGTCGGCCCGGCGCTGTTGACGGCTGACTTCTAGGGTGATGCGTCCTCCGTTAGGAGTGAATTTTACCGCGTTGTTGAGCAGGTTGATCAAGACTTGGCGCATCCGCCGTTCATCAATCAATAAGTCGGGCAGATTGAGTGGCACTTTAATCTCTAGCTGGATGCGTTTTTGCAGGGCTTGTTGTTTGATAAATGGCAGACTGGATTGACAGAGATGATTGATTGAAACTGGGGTGCAATCGAGTTCCATTTGACCCGATTCAATTTTGGCGACATCCAAAATGTCGTTAATTAACTCTAGCAAGTGAGAGCCACTACGCTCGATGGTTTGTAAAGCTTTGATTTGTTTTTCGTTGACGATGCCAAATACTTGGTCTTGTAGCCCTTCAGTCATGCCCAGAATGGCGTTAAGGGGAGTGCGGAGTTCGTGGCTCATGTTGGCAAGGAATTCGTCTTTGAGACGGGTAGCACGGGCCAGTTCTTCGTTAGAGGCTCCCAGTTGTTGGTTGCGCTCGGTTAGCTGAGCTTCTACTTGCTTTCGTTCGTTCAGTTCTTTCTGTAATTGCTCAAATAGACTTACTTGCTGAATAGCGATCGCTAATTGATTGGCAAGTTGCCGCACAAACTCAATCTCAGCATCTTGCCAATGTCGAGGTGTAGAACATTGATGAATACAGAGTAAACCCCACAAATGCTCTCCTTCTAGCAACGGCACAACTAAATTCGCCTTAACTTGAAATCGCTCCAAAATACCTCTATGACATTCTGTGAGTTCAGCATCGTTGATGTCATCAACTGTTTGGATGCGTCCTTGGTGATAAAAAGCGGCATATTGTTCGCCAAAACAACGATCGTGAATTTTAATCGCGATCGCCGAGTCAAATCCCTCTACTACAGATTCCGAAACAAATGCACCATCATTAAAATTGGAGTCAGGGTAGAATTTAAAGATCCCAACGCGATCGGCATGAATGGATTGACGGATCTCCTGAGTAGAATTTTCAAAAATGGTAGATAAATCAAGAGATTGCCTAATTCGTTGGGTAATTTCTCTAAGTAAAATCGATCGCTCATACTGTTGTCGCAAGGCAAATTCTGCTTGCTTTTGGGCAAGAGTGGCAGCCTCCGCCACTTTCTTAGCTTTCAGGATTTCATCTTCGTACTTGATACGTTGACGAATAGGAAGAATAATACAGTCGTTAAAAAAGCTTTCTTCTTGCTTTCGACGTACTGCATTGATTAGCATCGGGATATCATTTCCCTGTTTTGCTCTCAAGGAAAAGTAGATTTCCTCTATTTTTCCATGCAGCCTTAAAAGTGGAAAAAAATGAGTCTGATAGAAAATTCGACTAGCAATCGGTAGAATTAGCTCAAATTTTCTGCCCAACAAGCTATCAGCCTCATATCCCAATAGTTCCGACAACGTAGAATTAATCATCACAATCGAGCCATCGTCATTAAACGAAAGAAACCCACAGGGCGCGTTGTTAAGTAATTCGTTAATTTGTTGGCTCACTAGGATAGATACATAGTTTTATGTTTTATGAATTAGTCAAATATTCTTGTGTCAGATCGATTACCTCTTGAGGATGGCTCATGTGTGGGCAATGGCCTGTCGCCTTCATCAATTTTAGAGTGCTTTGGGTTAGATGACGATTCATATATTCTCCTACTTCGATAGGAGCGATCGCATCTTCAGCACATTGTAAAATTAATGACGGTACTGTAACTTTGACTAGATCCTTACGATTGTCACCATAAAAAGTTGCTCTAGCAAACTGATTGGCGATTACAGGATCGGTTGAACAAAAGCTAGTTTCTAGCTCTTGAGTTAGCTCAGGGCGATCTTCATTTTTCATAATGACAGGAGCCAAAAAGTTTGCCCAGCCAATATAATTTCTTTCCATGATATCTAGCAAATCTTCAATGTCTTTGCGCTCAAATCCACCAAAATAGTTAGGTGGATCGTTGATGTAGCATGGAGATGGACTAATCAAAATCAGCCGTTCAAAAAGTTTAGTAACTTGAATGGATGCTAAAATTCCTGTGATACTGCTGACAGAATGGCCGACGAAAATCACATCTTTTAAATTCAAGGCTTCACAGATATCAAGAATATCTTGAACATAACCATCTAGCTCTCCATAGCGTTCGAGACTATAAGCTTGCAAATCAGATTTTCCCGAACCTACATAGTCAAAAAGAATGATTTGATAGTTATCTTCAAAGGCTGGTGTGACAAAACGCCACATATTTTGATCGCACCCAAAGCCATGAGCAAATAGCATTGCCTGGGAGCCTCGTCCACATACTCTTACATTGTTTCGTTTTAGAATGTTTTGCGTCATAAAAGTGTTAGGAGAAGGAAACAGTTGACAGTTGACAGTTGACAGTTAAGAACTAAAATTGATCTACTCATAGTTTACGATCTAACGGCATCTAAAAGCTCCTGAATGGTGGCTGCTAACTGCTTCAGCTTAACGGGTTTGGTGAGATAATCATTAGCTCCGGCGGCAAGACAACGATCGCGATCGCCCGTCATGGCTAAAGCAGTTAAGGCAATGATCGGCAGATCCACTAAGTTTGGATTGCGACGAATCTGCTGCATAGCTTCTATTCCATCCATCCCAGGCATTTGGATATCCATCAAAATCAGATTGGGGTTTTCCGACTTAGCCAGGGCGATCGCCTCCTCTCCATTCTTAGCCAAGAGAATGCGATAGCCTTTAGCTTTCAAGTAGCTTGAAACCGTACTGATATTAGCTTCGTTGTCTTCCGCCAGCAAGATTAAGGGAGAACCTTCCTGCTGTTCGGGCTCGCTGGGTTCGGTGCGGGGCTCTGTTTGGGATTCCAGGGCAACAGAGGATGGCGCACAACCAGTGTACGGAAGGTCGATCGTGAAGCAACTTCCCACACCCACAGTGCTGGTGAGTCCCACCTGCCCGCAGTGGAGTTCGACAATGCGTTTCACCAAGGCAAGCCCCAAGCCTGTCCCCTGATATTGGCGGTTCAGCGCGCCATCTATTTGGATAAAAGGCTGAAAAAGTTTGTTGATATCTTCTGGGGCAATACCAATACCTGTATCGATGACCGCAATTCGCAGACTCTCTTTGACCAAAAAATGGGGTGGGGAATCGGCAGAATCTGGGTCGGCCCGGCGCTGTTGACGGCTGACTTCTAGGGTGATGCGTCCTCCGTTAGGAGTGAATTTTACCGCGTTATTGAGCAGGTTGATCAAGACTTGGCGCATCCGCCGTTCATCAATCAATAAGTCGGGCAGATTGAGTGGCACTTTAATCTCTAGCTGGATGCGTTTTTGCAGGGCTTGTTGTTTAATAAATGGCAGACTGGATTGACAGAGATGATTGATGGAAACGGGGGTGCAATCGAGTTCCATTTGACCGGATTCAATTTTAGCGACATCCAAAATGTCGTTAATTAACTCTAGCAAGTGAGAGCTACTGCGCTCAATGGTTTGTAAAGCTTTGATTTGTTTTTCGTTGACGATGCCAAATACTTGGTCTTGTAGCCCCTCGCTCATGCCCATAATGGCGTTAAGGGGAGTGCGGAGTTCGTGGCTCATGTTGGCAAGGAATTCGTCTTTGAGACGGGTAGCACGGGCCAGTTCTTCGTTAGAGGCTCCCAGTTGTTGGTTGCGCTCGGTGAGTTGCTGCTGGGCTTGTTGCCGTTCGGTGAGTTGTTGCTGCAACTGCTCAAATAGGCTAGCTTGTTGAACCGCGATCGCCAACTGGTTGGCAATTTGTTGCAGGAGTTGCACTTCCGACTCTTGCCAGACTCGCTTTTCTCGGCAAGCATGGACAACTAAAACCCCCCAGAGCTTGTTGGTTTGCCCAGGGGCAACCCCTCTATGGCTTTCACTGCTTCGGACTTCTTGCAGGATAGGTGCAACCAGTTTGGACTTGACTTGACCAACGCTTGCGTATTCCACCAAGCAATTAGTCCCCATATCGGTCATTATATCGGGGACGATACGGGGCTTGCCCTGGCAATAGTGGTTGAGGATTTCTTGAGACCACAGTTGGTCGTCCCAGTGAAGGTTTTTGAGCGCGGCAAACTCGGTCAACACAGATTCTTCAACTATTTGACTTCTACCATTGTCAAATAGCCGGATTACGATGATTCGATCGCCTTGCAAGATTTCTTTGACTTGCTGTGTCACAGTCGCCAAAATTTGCTTAATATCTAACGATTCGCGAATTTGCTGGGTGATTTCTCCCAAAGTTCGCTGCCGTTGCAGTTGCAAAGCGATCGCCTTTTCTGTTTGCTTGCGGATAGCCAGTTCTGATTGTGCCTGTTCGTAGAGGTAAGATTGCTGAATGGCGATCGCTAATTGGTTAGCAATTTGTTTAAGTAAATTGATTTCCCACTCTTGCCATTGGCGCGGACGATCGCATTGATGAACAATCAGCAATCCCCAGAGGGTGTGATTCTGAATAATTGGAACTACGAGTTTGGCTCTGACCTGGATTTCTGCAAGGAATTCAACCAAGCAGGGTAAGATTGACTCGTTTTCATCTTTGCTATCGTTGAGGGCATAAACTCTTCCTTGGAGATAGCGATCGTAATTCTCTTTGGGGAAAACCTCGTCAGGGAAGAGGATATCCAAGAGCTTAGACGTATTTGGCGAAACAGATTCAGCAATGGCAGTCCCCGTCCCTTCAGGATCAACCCGATAAACTAGCGTTCGGTCTGATTGCAAGAGCTGATGGATTTCCTCAACAGTGCTATTGAGAATCTCCTCCAGATGCAAAGACGATCGCATCCGTTTAGTAATCGCTCCCAGCAAACGTTCCTGTTTTGCTTGTTGTTGCAATCTCGCTTCGGCTTCTTTGCGATCGGTGATATCCTGAAACGTGCCTACCAGACCAATAATATTACCTGAGCAGTCTCGCAGGGGAGCCTTGTGGGTTTCGAGAAATATTGGTTTACCATTGGGTAGGGTTAGCATTTCTTCGATCCCTAATATCGCTTCACCCGTTTCTACTAACCGCCGATCCATCGCACGATAACCGTTCGCCTCGACTTCTGCGTGGCAAATATCTAAATCTGTTTTACCTATACTTTCAGTTGTAGATGGCAAGCCTAGAGTTTTGGTAAACTGATGATTGCATCCTAAAAAAACAGACTCTCGATTCTTCCAAAACACGGCGAGGGGGATGGTATCGAGTACCGTTTGCAGAAACTGCTGAGATTCTTGCAAAGCCTTCTGGGCCTGTTTGCGATCGCTGATATCGCGGCATACACAAATCAATAATCCATCCTCTGTCAGGGTGAGGGATAGCCCTTCGGCAAAGGTAGAGCCATCTTTGCGGGTGGCGATCGCCTCTCCCTCCCAAGCGCGATCGTACCCCAGCACCGGAAAGACTTCCAGATCAAACCGTTCTAACTCCTCTGGGGAATACAAAGATTTCCAGGTTTTGCCTACCAGTTCTTGAGGATGTTCGTAGCCAAACAGTTTTAGATGGGCTTGATTCAAATAGAGGTAGGTATCTCCTTGCATAATCGCAATACCGTCGATCGCCGCCTCAATTGCTGCCAGTTGTCGTTTTAGGGTTTCTTCGGTTTGTTTGACATCGCTAATATCTGCAAAATAGCCAACAATCTCGATTGGCTTGCCTTCTTCATCTCGCAGCAGACGCAGCTCATCCCGTAGCCAAACGTAGTGACCATCGCGATGCAAAAATCGATATTCATGCTGATGAGTGTTGTGTTCAAAGAGAGCCGATAAATGTGCAAAAACTCTAGGGGCATCTTCTGGGTGAATATGGTTAGCCCAGAAGCCCGGTTCCGATAAAAATTCTTCGGGTTTGTAGCCCAAAATAACTTCGATATTTTTGCTCATGAAGGTTGCTCCATAGTCGCCATAGGGCTTACAGCTATAGATCATGGCGGGGCTCGATGCCAGAAGAAATTCGAGGCGTTCTTTCAACAGGCTATTTTCTCGCTCTGTCTGTTGACGCTCAGTAATGTCTTGGATCAGGCTAAGCACATAGAGATGTTCATCATCAATCGATAGGATAGAGGTGGAAATGGAGATAGTGCGCCGCTGTCCATCTTGACGCTGGATTTCCCTTTCCACGGCGATTAAGTTGCCCCGTCCCATCTTTTTCAGGTCGGCGATCGCCTGTTCTCGATCTTCTAGATTCGGGTACAAGCTGTGATGCCACCCCAGACGGTTAATGTCTTCTAGGGTGTAACCCGTAATCGCTTGCATTTGCTGATTCCAGACTGTGAAGCACAGAAAGGGAAACTCGTCAACTTCATAGAAAACGCACAGCCCTTCGGTCATGTTTTCTACAATTTGTTGACGGAAAGT
Source organism: filamentous cyanobacterium Phorm 6 (assembly GCA_003003725.1). Classification (GTDB taxonomy): domain Bacteria; phylum Cyanobacteriota; class Cyanobacteriia; order Cyanobacteriales; family Microcoleaceae; genus Microcoleus. Next base: position 10,109 of record PVWI01000091.1, read on the forward strand.
ATTTTCCTGCTGGAGCGTTGCTTGAGCCAACTTGCGATCGGTAATGTCGAAGCGAATGGCTAGATACTGAAAAGGTCGCCCGCCTTCGTCCAAAAAGGGGACAATGGTGCTGGCAACCCAGTACAGGCTACCGTTTTTTGCCTGGTTGCAAATTTCACCGTGCCAAACATGACCGCTAGTAATGGTCTGCCACAGGTCTTGGAAAAACGCAGGGGGATGATAGCCAGAGTTGACTAGGCGATGGGTTTTGCCCATGAGTTCATCGCGGGAGTAGCCAGAGAGCGCACAGAAGCGATCGTTGACGTAGGATATCACCCCTTTAGCATCGGTGATGACCACAATGGCCGACTGATCCAAGGCCTGTTTAAAGGCTGATAATTCTTGAATTAACTGCTGTCGTTCGAGTTCAGCTTGTTTGCGATCGCTAATATCAAAGTTGAGCCCAATCATGCTGTGGGGATTGCCTTGGGCATCTCGCACGACGATACCATAGGCTTTAATAAAGTGGAGGCTGCCATCGGGATGCAACACTCGAAACTCGGTATCAAATTCTGCCTGTCCTAATACGGCTTGGCGGATCAATGTGTCGTTAGAGTTGCGGTCATCAGGATGTAGCCCGTTTACCCAAACGTCGTAGACCAAACGACTATCAGATGATTTAGTGGCTCCATAGAGTTCGTACATCCGCTCATCCCAAAACAGGGTATTTTGTACAAGATCCCATTCCCAACAACCGAGCGCCCCTGATTTGAGCGCCAAAGCGAGGCGATCCGATACTTTCTGTAGTTCTGCTTCTGCACGTTTGCGATCGCTAATATCTTTGGCGATGCCTAAAAAGCCGATAATTTGTTGATTGACATCCTTGAGGGTGCTGATGGATAGCGACACTGGAAATCGAGAGCCATCTTTGCGGACATAGCTCCACTCTTCTTCGCTGACCAAGCCTTGGCGTGATGCGGCAACAAAAACCTCAAAGCCAGGGGGAATATTTTGCCTTAGTTCGGCAGATAGTGATGCTACCCGGTCAATAACCTCATTTGCCTCGTGGATGAGTTCGGGCGTACCTTTGCCGACCACTTCAGCAGCACTGTAACCGAGCATCCTTTCGGCTCCAGCATTAAAGGTCTGGATGATGCCAGTTAGGTCAGTGGAGATGATGGAGTAATCGGCACCATCGAGGATGGCGCGTTGCAGGCTGTTGACTTGCCAAAGCTCTTGGGTGCGTTCTGCGACTTTTGCTTCTAGCTGTTGGTTTAGTTGGTACAGTTCTTGCTCGGCTTGTTTGCGATCGGTAATGTCTCGAATCATAAACAAGGCTTCATCTTCGCCGCTCTTGACAATTCTGACCTCTTCATATTGCAGGCGTGGGCCAATGTGCACCTGCTGTTCAAAAACTTGCAGTTCTCCTGTGCATAAGGCTTGCTCTAGGTGGTGTAGATGTCGGGTCGCAATGTCTCCTGAAATAAGATCCACCATCGCCACACCAGGGGTATCGAAATCTGTACCCAGAAAGTCGAGCTGACGATTGGCTGTCACGCTCCCCCGATAAATACCATCGGCACCGATGCGAAACATGAGGTCTGGAACTGCTGCTAATATGGCTCGGCTCTGGGCTTCGCTCTGGATCAGGGCGGTTTCGGCAAGTTCGCGATCGCTAATGTCTGTAATAGCGCCTACATAGCCGACTACTTGCCCGTCTGCATCCAGTTCGGCAACGGACTGCCCATATACCCAAGCCACAGCACCGTCGGGACGTTGAAAGCGATATTCGAGCCGGAAAGGGCGATTTTGTTGGGCAGATTGTTCCCATTCGAGGGCGATCGAGTCGCGATCTTCGGGGTGCATCCCTCGTCGCCATCCTTCCCCGATGGCGGCTTTTGGGGTGAGTCCGCTGATCTGACACCAGCGATCGTTAACATAGATGCAGTTGCCCCCAGGATCGGTGCGGAAAATCCCCACTGGTGCGACTTCCACTAGGGTGGCGTAGCGTTCTTCGCTCTCTTGCAGGAAGGCTTCTGTTCGTTTGCGATCGCTAATGTCGGTAATGGTGCCTATAGAGCCGATCCGATGTCCATTGGCATCGAGTTCGGGGACGCACTGCCCATAAACCCACGTTACTTCACCGTCGGGACGTTGAAAGCGATATTCGAGTTCAAAAGAGTCGTCACCTTGCATGAATTGCTCCCATTGGGCAATGACCCAATCGCGATCGTCGGGGTGCAGTCCTTGTTGCCATCCGTCTCCGATAGTGGCTCCTGGTGTGAGTCCACTGATCTGAAAGTAGCGATCGTTGGCATAGGTGCATAGCCCCTCCGCATCGGTGCGAAAAATCCCCACCGGAGCGGCTGCGGCAAGGGCGGCGTAGCGTTCTTCGCTCTCGATCAGGGTGGCTTCGATCCGCTGTCGCTTGATTAGTTCCTTCTGCAATTTTTGGTGGATCGTGGCTTGCCCAAGGGCGATCGCCAGATGCACTGATAAGGCTTGTATTAGTTCGATTTCTTCTGGTTGCCAGTCGCGGGCGTGCTGGCTTTCGCTGGCATTGAGCAAGCCCCATAACTCATCGCCACACAGTAGCGGCACCAAAATTTTGGCTTTTGTCTGGAGGCGGATCAGCATCTGCCGATGACATTCTGATATGTTGGCTGTGGAGATATCTGGTACGACGCGAACATATCCCTGACGATCAATCTCAGGATTGTCTTGCTTAAAGCAGGTATCATTGACCCGTTCGCCCAACAGAGACAGGGACGAGTCGGTGGATTCTGCCACGACAATGATTTCCCGATCGGCTTCAAACCGCCAAATATTGACGCGATCGCAGCCCAGCACTTGCCGCACCTGCTGCACAGTCGTATCCAAAATCGTTTGCAGGCTTAGGGACGAGCGAATTTGGGTAGCCAAGTCTGCGACTAATTTCTCTCGTTGTACCTTGGTGTTGAGAGCGGCTGTCCGAGTTTCCACCTGTTGTTCGAGATCAAGGTTGCGATTTTCCAGCAGCGCCACCTTTTCCGCCTCTAGGCACACCACCTTCTCTTCCCACTTCTGGGCCAGCTTGTATAGCTCCAGCGGGTTGAGGGCTTGCAGCAAACTAATCTGGGTGACAATACCCACTAACTCCCCTTGTTCCCCTGTCACCGCCAACCGACGGATCGATCGCTGCTCCATGATCTGCTGCACAGTCAAGAGCGACTCCTCTGGCTTGACCTGAAAAATCGGTGTACTCATCACCGCCTCCGCCCGACAGGTTTCCAGCTTCAAGCCCAAGGCCTGAAATTGCACAATATCCCGCTCGGTGACAATCCCCACTGGCATTTGTAGCGGTTCAGTAGAGATTCCGCCTGGGTGTACAATCATCACGGAACTGACGCGATGCTCTGCCATAAGTTGGACGATCGCCAGTAGGGAAGAATCTGGCGCAGCACAAATCACTTCGCGGGTCATCACTTCTGCTACCAGACGCAACCGCAACAAGTCGAGGGGTCGAGATATTTGGCGCAGACTTTCGTGAGTTACTAGGCCCACTAGGCGATCGAACTCGTCCAGGATGGGCAAATGGCGAATGTGGTGCTGTTGGAGCAGATTAATCGCAAAAAATAAATCGGTGAAGGCGGACTCGCGGAGGGTGACGACTGGATGTGTCATCACCTCCCGGAGCACCAAATTGTCCAAGCAACGCTGCCGGGCAATCAGCCGCACCACGTCTCGCTCGGTCAGTATGCCGACCAATTGCTCGTTTTCCACTACCAACACGCAGCTCGATCGCGCCTCTAGGTGGAGGTCGTCTTGTTGACTGTCTGCGGTTCTAGCGGTGTTGCAGAGCGATCGCACGCCGCTCATTTGGGCGATCGCATCCATCACCGTCGTATCGGGCGAAACCACCAAGGGTTCCCGGACGATGGCAGTCCTGAGTTCTATTAGAGTGAGAGCCGTAGTACGACTGAACATGAGTTTATAGGGTTTTATTGCTGATTATTTTCTTAAACTGCACGACATTCTCTCAATATTATATTTACTTTTGGACGACGAATCAATGGTAGTGCGAATTTCTGATAACGGTATGGGAATAGCGCCAGAGAGTCAATCGATTTTAGATTTTAGATTTTAGATTTTAGATTGGCAATTGGTCGCGAAATTACTGAGTGATAATAGCTGGTAAAAACCATTTTCCATAATCTTGAAAAACAGGATTTGCTATAATGTAAAGTTTGGCAATCACAAAAAGGAGCAAAAATTATGGGACTATTTGACCAAATTTTAGGTGCGATCGACAATCCCAACCAACAAGCAAACCCCAATCAGTTGGGCAACATTGTCGGTGCGGTAGAGCAGTTGAGCGGCAACCAGGGCGTCAATACGGGTACGACTCAGCTAGCGATGTCGGTTTTGGGCGGATACGTGCGATCGGCTTTGCAAGACGTGCGATCGGAATCTGGAGATGCACAAGCTCAACAAGTTGTCAACCAATTTAGTGGCACAAATCCCAATCCACAAGCGGTACAGAGTTTGTTCGGAGTCGGCAAACTAACGCAAATAGTGGCCGATATCGCTCAAAAAACTGGCTTGAATAACTCCACAGTGCAAGCGATGATACCTGTTTTGGTGCCGATCGTGCTGAATTTGCTGCAAACTGGCAGCAACACCCAAAATCCATCTCAAGGCGGAAATTCAGTTTTGAATGCGTTTTTAGATGCAGATGGAGATGGGGATGTAGATATTACTGACACAATTTCGATGGCAAGTCGGTTTTTAAATCAGCGCAGTTAATTGTTGATGGTTGACAAAACATAACACCCGTATCCCCGACTTCTTGAAGAAATCGGGGATTTAAAGGAATAAGGAAGAAGCAATCAAATCAATGGTTTCAGCAATTAAAAACATCCTAACTACCAAGAAGGTTGCTATATACCAATTTTATAAATTGATTAAATCCGTTCCTTCTAGTCACCTTATGGTATTGTTAGTGTGAGGATACAGTCTGCGGGGATTTTCCAAGGTTGACATACCAATTCGGTTTTGACGGCGCGTCATTGACTTTTTCTATGTGAGCGCGAACCGAAATATTTTCGTAGTCTCGAATACTACCCGCTCCCATTCCTAACAAGCTTTCATTACCAAACAAATCCCACAGAAACAGATGTTGCTCGTCTGTAAGTGGAATATCTTCAAGTCTAGCTATATAAAATACTGCCAAAACATCAATCTCCTCCCGTTTGGCACTCCACTGGTACATCAAATCGAATGGGATATTGGCTTCAGTTATGCAACCAATCGCCTTATCTGGGGTCATTTCTCGTTTGTACACTAGGTTTAGGCACAGTGCCAGTATCCAGTGGTTTTTTGGCAGCGAACGTAGTCTGTATTGTTGTTTATTCATCAGTTTTATCCTCTTCACAAGTCCAGTAAATTCCGAGTGTACAATCACTGTGATGTTGTGCTCGGCGTTCGTATTTGTCGCAGCGCTCTTGAGCTTTATAAAACTGTTCTATAAAGGTTTTGCCAGGGACATAAAACGGTCGGTCTGGATTGGCTGCAAGTAATTTTTCGTAATCTTCCCAACTTAAATCGGGATCTTCTGGATCTCTGATCATTTATTTTTCATGTGAGTTACCAAAAACTAAATCATATAGCATTTCTCAGAAAGATGAGGTGCTATCGGTCATAGGGCATAGGGCATAGGGCATAGGGCATAGGGCATAGGGCATACCTCACCACGCTTGAGAACCGCTATATCGTATTTTGTAGGAAACAACCACCTTTACGGTAAGCACAACCTAAAAACATAATACGCATATCCCCGACTTCTTTAAGAAGTCGGGGATATCACAACAGTTATCAACCCAAACCCAAATCAGTCACAGCACCAACACTGCTAGAAGAAACCAACTTAGCGTATTTAGCCAAAACGCCCCTAGTATAGCGAGGTTTAGGAGGCTGCCAAAGAGCCATGCGCTGCTCCAATTCTGCATCAGAAACATTGAGCTGCAACAAGCGATTGTTAGCATCAATCGTAATCGAATCGCCCTCATTTACCAGAGCAATTGTGCCGCCAACTTGCGCTTCTGGTGCCACGTGACCCACTACCCTGCCGTAGGTTCCGCCAGAGAAGCGGCCGTCAGTAATTAAGCCGACAGAATCGGCTAAACCTGCACCAATTATTGCCGAAGTTGGTGCTAACATTTCGCGCATTCCCGGCCCGCCTTTGGGCCCTTCGTAGCGGATGACAATCACATCTCCGGCTTTGATTTTTCCAGCTAAAATTGCATCTAAACAATTTTCTTCCGATTCAAATACCCGCGCCGGGCCGGTAATTTTTGGTGTTTTAACACCTGTAATTTTAGCAACGGCTCCTTCTGTTGCCAAATTTCCCCTGAGAATTGCTAAATGTCCTTGGGCGTACATCGGGTTATTCCAAGGGCGGATGACATCTTGGTCAGCGCGCGGTTCGGCGGGAATATCTGCTAACACTTCAGCAATAGTTTGGCCGGTAATTGTCAGCGCATCGCCGTGTAGCAAGCCGCGTTCCAAAAGCATTTTCATGACTTGCGGAATGCCGCCGGCTTTGTGCAAATCGACGGCTACGTATTTGCCGCTTGGTTTGAGGTCGCACAAGACTGGCACTTTGGCTCGAATTGTTTCAAAATCGTCGAGGCACAGTTCAACGCCGATCGTATTTGAAATCGCCAATAAATGCAGCACAGCGTTGGTTGAACCGCCGACTGCCATGATTACCGCGATCGCATTTTCAAAGGCCTTGCGTGTCAAAATTTGGCTCGGTAACAACTGTTGGCGAATCGCTTCCACCAAAACTGTCGCAGATTCGGCAGCGCTGTCAGCTTTTTCGGCATCCTCAGCAGCCATTGTCGAAGAATAAGGCAAACTCATGCCCATCGCTTCAAAAGCGCTCGACATCGTATTTGCGGTGAACATTCCGCCGCAAGAACCCGCACCCGGACAAGCTTTTTTTTCCACTGCGGTGAGTTCTGCTTCGTCAATTTTGCCGGCGCTGAATTGACCGACTGCTTCAAAAACGCTGACAACGGTTAAATCTTGTCCGTTGTGGTATCCCGGTTTGATTGTGCCACCGTAGACAAAAATAGCAGGAATGTTCATGCGGGCGATCGCAATCATTGCCCCCGGCATATTCTTATCGCAACCGCCCACAGCCAGCACCCCGTCCATGCTTTGGCCGTTGCAAACAGTTTCAATCGAATCTGCAATCACATCTCTCGAAACCAGGGAATATTTCATCCCTTCAGTTGCCATCGAGATCCCGTCGCTGATAGTAATCGTACCGAACATCTGTGGCATCCCGCCGGCTTCTTTTGCACCCGCAACAGCCCGCAAAGCGAGCTCGTTCAATCCCATATTGCAGGGCGTAATCGTGCTGTAGCCGTTGGCAATTCCCACAATGGGCTTAGTGAAATCGCCGTCGCCAAAACCGACGGCCCGCAGCATGGCTCGATTGGGCGCGCGCTGCACGCCCCCAGTCACACCTTGGCTTCTCAAATTGTCAGGCATTCTCAAATTTCCTTTGTGTGTTGTTGTGTTGTCTGTTGTCTGTTTTTCTTGGCTGTTGGCTGTTGACTGCCCTGTGCCGAGAGTTTACGGTAGTTTTAATTTTCTCAGAAGCGCTGACATTTGTGAGGCCCTCTAGAATAGATTCGCACAGCAGTGCCAAGATTGTACAGATACTGGAGCGATCGAGAGTGAATACGGTGGTTATCAGAAAAGTGGGTTTCAAACCCCGTCCTAAAAGGACGGCTTTAATTGTAAACCTTTGTTGCAATACGAATGTCTTGTGCTAAATAATGTAGCATAAGGCAGGAGGTAAAGCAATGCTAGTTTTTGAGTTTAAAGCTTACGGAAATAAGAGTCAGTTCACAGCAGTAGATGAAGCGATTCGTACAGCCCAGTTTGTCCGCAATAGTTGTTTGCGCTATTGGATGGACAATAAAAAAATGAATAAGTACGACTTAAACAAATACTGTGCTGTATTAGCTGGTGATTTTCCGTTTGCCGACGAACTTAATTCTCAAGCTAGACAAGCCAGCGCCGAGAGAGCATGGTCTGCTATCTCCCGATTCCACGAAAACTGCAAAAAAGGAATTCCCGGTAAAAAGGGATATCCACAATTTCAGAAAGACTGTCGCTCTGTTGAGTATAAATCAACTGGATGGAAACTGGCCCAAGATCGTAAATCAATCAAATTTACCGACAAGAAAGGAATTGGGAAATTCAAGCTAAAAGGAACACGCGACTTACACTTTTACCAAATTAGCCAAATAAAACGGGTTCGACTGGTAAAGCGGGCTTCGGGTGTATATGTTCAATTTTGCATTGATGTTGACAGAAAAGAAAACACAGACCCCTCTGGAAACACCATCGGCTTAGATGTTGGATTGAAGGAATATTACACCGATTCAAACGGAGTAATGGTTGAAAATCCTAAGTTTCTGCTCCGGAGTGAAAAAGTTCTGAGGCGTTGTCAACGTCGAATATCAAGAAAAGTAAAAGGTTCAAAAAATCGAGGCAAAGCTAGACAGATTTTAGGAAAACGCCATCTCAAAATAAGTAGGCAGCGCAAAGATCATGCAATCAAACTTGCACGGTGCGTAGTTCAGTCCAACGACTTGATAGCCTACGAAGATTTGAGAATTAAAAATATGGTAAAAAATCACTGTCTTGCTAAGTCAATTAATGACGCATCTTGGTATCAGTTCCGTATCTGGATTGAATATTTTGGAAAGGTATTTGAAAAAGTAACAGTTGCGGTCAATCCGCAATATACTAGCCAAGAATGCTCTAGTTGTGGTGTAATTGTGAAGAAAACGCTATCCACAAGAACTCACGTTTGTCAGTGTGGTTGTGTAATGGATAGAGATTTCAATGCAGCTAGAAATATCCTGAGTCGAGGATTGGGTACGGTAGGGCATACCGGAACCTTTGCATTAAATGCAAGCAACGCTTTGGGAGATAAGTCCTCTACTTTTGCTGAAGAAATTCTGCATAAGCAAGTCATGTCGTAGATCAAAGAATCCCTCGGTACGGCCGGGGAGTGTCAACTGGGATGATGTGGTAAAACCCATCACTCTAATGTTTGAAAAAAAATTGCGAGGCGAATGACATGGAGGCCGATCGAATTCTGAGGCAATATGCGGCCGGAGAAAGAAATTTTCGAGAAATTAACCTCGCCGGGGCCGACTTAAAAGGGGTAAACCTCAGCGAGGCTAACTTTACCAGAGCGAATTTCCAAGATGCAAACCTCAAAGGCGCTAACCTGACAGGAGCGAACTTGCGCGAGGTGAAATTGGCAGGGGTGGACATGACGGAAGCCAACCTCAGCGAAGCAAATCTCATCGGTACCGATTTGAGCCGGGGCAATTTGAGCGGAGCAAACCTGACCGGCTCGAACCTGCGTGGCTCAATGGCGAGGGAAGTGAATATGAGCAAGGCAAACTTGACCGAAGCTAATTTGACAGAAGCCAACTTTACCGAAGCGAATTTGTTTGCGGCCAACTTAACGGACGCTAGCATGATTCGCACTAATTTGATGAAAGCAAATTTGAGTTGGTCAACTCTCAAAGCGGTAAACCTGACAAATGCCATTCTCAGCGAGTCGCTTTTGGAAAGAGCGAACTTGACAACTGCTATCCTCAGCGGGGCGATGCTAAGCGGCGCAAATCTTACTGGTGCAGACTTGCGCCAAGTAACGATGGTTGGAGCTAATCTCACCGATGCTAATCTGAGCAATTCTAATTTGAGAGTTGCCAATGTGAGTTGGTCAACGCTGGCAAGAGCTAATTTGAGCGGTGCTAATTTGTACCGGGCAAAGCTATGCTGGTCTAATTTAAGCGGGGCTGTTTTGGTGGAAGCGGTTTTGATTGACGCTAATCTCAATCGAACTAACTTCCGCGATGCAGATTTGAGGCGGGCAATTATGCCTGATGGCTCAACTAATGAGTCTTAATAGTTAACTGTTAACTGTTAACTGTTAACTGTTGACTGTTAACTGTTAACTGTTGACTGTTGACTGTTAACAAATCACTAATAACTAATAACTAATGACTATTAACTAATGACTGTCAGCGAATTATTGATTTTGGGTGCGGCCGGACTTTTTGCCGGAATTCTAGCTGGTTTTTTGGGTATCGGCGGCGGTACGGTGCTGGTGCCTTTGTTGGTGGCTCTCAAGTACACCCCGGTGCAAGCGGTTGCTACTAGCGGTTTGTCGATCGTCATTACAGCTCTTTCTGGCAGCATCCAGAATTGGCGCATGGGCTACCTCAGCTTGAATCAAGTCGCCGGTATCGGATTTCCCGCCGTCATCACAGCACAAATCGGTGCTTATTTGACAGGGATATTTCCGCCTTACTTGCTATTAGTTTCTTTTGGGTTGTTGTTGTGGCTGAATATTTATTTAATTGAAGTTCGCAAGCGCCTGACAGCGAAAAAAGCCGAAGAAGCACAAGGAGAAAATGCTCAATCACCAATTGCTAATACTTCGGCTACCCTTAGTACAAGTCAGGAATTACCAAATAATTCAAATATTTTATTCAATCCAACTTTTGCTAAAATTGTGACAGGCAGTGCGGCGGGTTTATTAGCAGGTTTGTTCGGCGTAGGCGGCGGCGTGATTATGGTTCCCTTGCAAATTTTGCTGTTAGGGGAAAGCATTAAAAAAGCAATTCAAACGAGCTTGGGTGTCATCGTGATCACGGCAATTTCGGCGACTGCTGGCCACGCGGCGCGGGGGAATGTTTTGTGGGTTGTGGGGTTGATTCTGGGGGGTGGCGGTTTGTTGGGCGCGCAAATTAGTACGCGCTTTTTGCCGAGATTGTCCGATCGTACTATTAGTTTAGCTTTTCGATCGCTCTTGGCAGTATTATCGCTCTATGTTTTCTGGCAAGCTTGGCAAAAATTTCAGAATTAGTTATTGGTTATTAGTTATTGGTTATTAGTTATTGGTGAGGCAGAGTCTCCGGGTATGTATTCCCAGGCAGAGCCTGGGAACAAGGCTAAGACTACAATGACAGTTGACTACTGACTAAGTTTCTTGACGGCGCGAGTCAGGCGCTGCAAATAAGGCTTGACAATTTCTTGATTTTGGCGCTGCAACTCGGAAACCTGGTTCTGCAAACGGTGAATCTCGGTTTGCAGCATCTCTGTGTCTATTGTCGGTCGATCGAGCAAATCCTGCAATTGCTTCAGAGAACCTTGGATTTGATCCAAGTCTACTTCAGTCGATCGCTCCTGCAACTGAGCCGTAATAGTTCTAACTTCAGTTAACTTTTCGTCCATCAATAAAAATCGGACGTTGACATTTTCCCAATCATGCTCTCTAAGGGCGCTATTTTCGAGAATGCGGAGTTTTTGCTGCAAATCCGACAAGATGGTGTAGAGT
>PVWI01000392.1 GCA_003003725.1 filamentous cyanobacterium Phorm 6
CTTACTCAAGCAACTGTCACCGGAACGATTACAGGTACTTACTGATTTTGCGGCTTACTTAGCAAATACTGAAAGCGAAGCTGCAACTCAAGAACTTTTGGCAATTTCTGGATTGCTAGAACGAGTTAAGCAAAATCAAGCAACTCCTAAAACTGATTACGCAAACTGGAGAACTCTGCGTTCCAATCGAAACGGCTGTTATCGCCTAAAATCTATATGTCGCAAGACTTTTCAGAATTGATATTATTACTGATAATTATTAAGCTTTAGAGCGATAAATCCCAAATCCCAAATCTCAAATCTCAAATAAAATGACGCCCGCTAAAGTTTCCCACCAGTACAAAAGCACTTTACGGCAAACCCACGGGCGTCAAAATCAAACAAGCTTAAATCTTAGAATAGACCCAAGGTGAAAGATTTGTCGATCGGGAAAATAGCACCAATACCCAACCACAGAGTGATCGCAGTTCCCAACAGGAAGACTGTGGTAGCAACAGGGCGGCGGAACGGATTTTGGAACTTGTTAACATTCTCGATGAACGGAATCAAAATCAAGCCGACGGGAACACCAGCCATGCAAGCAATACCCAACAATTTGTTAGGCAAAACGCGCAAAAGTTGGAATACAGGCCACAAATACCATTCCGGCAGAATTTCTAGCGGAGTAGCAAAAGGATTGGCAGGTTCGCCAATCATAGCCGGGTCTAGTACGGCCAAACCTACGCACAGAGAAATCGTTCCCATGATCACGATCGGGAAAACGTAGAGCAAGTCATTGGGCCAAGCGGGTTCGCCGTAATAGTTGTGACCCATGCCCTGAGCGAGCTTAGCGCGTAATACTGGATCGCTCAAATCTGGTTTTTTGAGAATAGACATAGTAACAGTGCTCTCTTTTTAGTTTTACTTTGGTATCCCGTTGTATTCGTTAGTCCGAATCAGCGGGGCGATCGCAGCAAGTATTGGTGGATCTAATAAGCATGATGAGCGATCGATTCTGAATTTTCAACTCAAAATTAAGCGGGGGGCAAAAAAATACCGCCCCCACAACTCAAAACTTACAGCGGGCCAGAAATGCCTTGCTTGCGAATCATCAAGAAGTGAGCCAGCATGAAGACTACAATCAGCCAAGGCAACACAAAAGTGTGCAAGCTGTAGTAGCGAGTCAAAGTACCTTGACCAACGCTGACACCGCCGCGTAGCAGTTCCACAAGTGTAGAACCAACAAACGGGATGGCTTCGGGTACGCCGGAAACGATTTTAACTGCCCAGTAACCGATTTGATCCCAAGGCAGCGAGTAGCCGGTGACACCGAAAGAAACGGTGATCACTGCCAAGATGACTCCTGTCACCCAGGTTAATTCGCGTGGCTTTTTGAAGCCGCCGGTCAAGTAAACCCGGAATGTGTGCAGAATCATCATCAGTACCATCATGCTGGCAGACCAGCGGTGGATGGAGCGAATCAGCCAACCGAAATTGACTTCATTCATCAGGTATTGCACTGAAGAAAATGCTTCTGCTACCGTGGGACGGTAATAGAAGGTCATGGCGAAGCCGGTGGCAAACTGGATCAGAAAACAAACTAGAGTAATCCCGCCCAAGCAGTAGAAGATGTTGACGTGGGGAGGTACATACTTAGTAGTGATGTCGTCTGCGAGCGCCTGAATTTCTAGGCGTTCATCAAACCACTGGTAGGTTTTTGATTCGGTGATTTGTTTAGAAAACATAGAGCTAGAATTCCTAAAAGAATATTGCTGTGGTTGAGATAAGCGGGCAGCAGCCACAAGGTTTTTTGTCGCCCCGCGCCGAGCAGTTGGCTTTTAGTAGCAAATGCCTGATGCTATTTTAAAATTTGGAGCTGACGAAAGGAAATCTCTTGTGCGATCGCCCGCGAGTGCTTGGAAACTAAGCGGTCGCTTGTCCCTACTCGCTGGCGTTGCTCGATCGAATTCCAGACTATGATAAAAAATGTAACATAATTGCGGTGTAAATTTCACGGAGCGATCCTTTTGCCAAGTCTTAAATACCATTTTCTGCAAGCTCAACATCCGCCTCAAGCTGGCATACAGCCAAGAACCGAGCTACAAAGCAAAGTCCGACCAGACCCTACGTGTCGCTGGAGCGTAAATTAATATTGATGATAAAACTTCACTGATTCTCAGATTAAATGTTACATTTGAATAATTTTTTGTTCGAGGCGGACGTTTGACGAATGCCTTCGAGAGGGTTAACTGCGTAAAAGCTTACAAACTGAAAATACGGGAAATGCCATACTTGCCTAACTTTTACAGAAAAATCATGCACAGACGAGTTTTCCAGACTGCAATTGTACTGTTGCTCCAAGTCGCCCTAGTTTTAGGCGCGTGGGCGCAGCCTGCGGCAGCCCTAACTCCCGAACAGCAGCTTTTGAGCGAAGCTTGGCGAATTGTCAGCCGTTCCTACGTGGACGACAGCTTCAACTCGAACAACTGGTGGTCGATTCGCGAAAAAGCCGTCAAGCAACCGCTCAAGGACAGACAGCAAACCTACACGGCGATTCAGGGGATGCTGGCGAATCTTGACGACCCCTTCACTCGACTGCTGAAACCCGAACAGTACCGCAGTTTGCAGGTCAACACTTCCGGGGAATTGACGGGAGTCGGGCTGCAAATTGCGATCGACCCCGAAACCAACACCCTGACAGTGGTTGCTCCTTTGGCCGACTCACCGGCGGATCAAGCCGGCATCCAACCGCTCGATCGCATTTTGAAAATTGATGGCACTCCCACGTCAGAATTGAGCCTAGACGAAGCAGCAACTCGAATGCGCGGCCCCATCGGCACTCCCGTTACCTTGACCCTGGGGCGCGAGGGAAGGGACGCTGCTGAGGAAATTGAGCTCGTGCGCGATCGTATTGCTCTGAATCCGGTTTATGCCGAATTGCAGTCGGGGGCGGACAAGTTACCGCTGGGCTACATTCGCTTGAGTCAATTCAGTGCTAACGCCACTCAAGAAGTCGCCCACGCGATCGACCGTTTGGAAAAACAAGGCGCCGCCTCCTACATTCTTGACCTGCGGAACAACCCGGGCGGGCTGTTGCAAGCAGGGATTGAAATTGCCCGCCTGTGGATTGATTCTGGGACGATCGTCTACACCGTCAACCGACAAGGCATTACCGGCAGTTTTGAAGCCTCTGGAGGAGCACTGACGGCCGATCCGCTGATCGTTTTGGTAAACAAGGGAACAGCCAGTGCTAGCGAAATTTTGGCTGGTGCGCTGCAAGATAACGGCAGAGCTCAACTGGTGGGCGAAAAAACTTTCGGCAAAGGGCTGATTCAGTCGCTGTTTGATTTGTCTGACGGTTCCGGTTTGGCCGTGACTGTTGCTAAGTACGAGACGCCCAATCACACAGATATTAACAAACTGGGGATTGCGCCCGATCGTGTAGTACCACTAGAGTCGATTACGCGCGATCAAATCGGCACCTCCGCAGACTTGCAATATCAAGCTGCGCTGGAACTGCTCAAAGAAAAAACCGTGATGGCAAAGACGGCGGTTTCAACCGCTTTTGAGTTCTAAATCGTATGTGGCGAAGCGCCCCTGGGTGCGAGTTAGAACTTAAACTACACAAACAATGTCCGCCTCCGCCGACGCAAGAAAATAAGGTAATTTTAACCCTCCTTTCTTCAACCCGCGGAGGCGGGTTTTATTTGTATAGGCGCGAATTCCATTCGCCCGCTCTTATTTTTGCGCTCTTCTTTCTTCTGTGTGCGCGGTACACATCCTACAACAATCTTCAGATTTAAGGTTGCTATGTCACGATTAAGGTTGCGGGGTTGATTCCTCAGCTTCGGGTGATGCCGGTTCCTGCAAAATCACGGGACGCTGTTGGGGGTCAACTCGATTACTTTGCTCTTGCATCACAGTTTTAGCCAGACTGGGGTCAAAGTAGCGGTTAAAGTCCGATCGCGATCGATCGACTCGCCCTTGAGTAAGATTGACTTCAGCTTGGATTTCCTGCAATTTTTCTTGCACCGCCCGGTAGTGAGGCAAAAGCTGAATCAAAGCAGAAGTTGCACAGACACAAAGTACCACGTTGACGGCTAACTTGACTCCTGTTTCAGCAGCGAGCATCTGGTGAGGGTAGGAACGCTGGCGGCTGCTGCTTCTGCTGCTGCTGCTGCGAGGAGCAATCCGAGGGGAGTTTTTTACAGGACGCAGTGGGCTAACGGTAGGTTGAATCGCTTGCATAATTTTTTTCTAATACCTAAGACTGACGTTTTAGAGCTGAACGACGTGAAAATTCTGAGCTGAACGTACATGCAGCCCCTGTTCGTCAGGGTGCTGACAGCCAAAATTGTTGAAACAAAGGTGACGCCTTAAGACGGAATTTTTCCATAAAAATGCCTGCCCTTGCAGTCTCATCTTGTTGACCACAAACAATCTACTCCACTGTCGCAGCAATTGTCTGTAATTTCGAGATATTTAACTGGTTAGGCAGGCATTTTGCGGTTCGCGACTGGTGTCTGGAAACTATTTGTACAGTTCAGTTGACAGCCGGAAAGCCAAGATTCCGGGAATCAAAGCAATTACGAGCGCTACATAGACTTGAGTATCTGTTAAAGACATATTCGGAAAACTCCTTTTCGCGGGCACGAGCTTTCACTAATTTGAGACAAATTGGTGCTTTTG
>PVWI01000393.1 GCA_003003725.1 filamentous cyanobacterium Phorm 6
GGTTGTCAAAACCGGAGGGGATGAAACCAAAGCATTAGATTTTACGAGCAAAGTCTACAAAAACGTTCCCATTCTGACTAAAGATGCCCGCGAAGCCACTGATGTATTTTTCAAACAAGGGCAAGGCGACGCCTTAATTAACTACGAAAACGAGATTATTCTGGCATCTCAGAAAGGCGAAAAACCGACTTATATTATTCCAGACGTGAATGTGTCGATCGACAATCCGATCGCCATCGTCGATAAAAACGTTGACAAACACGGCACCCGCGAAGTCGCAGAAGCATTTGTCAAGTTTCTCTACACCCCAGAAGCTCAGCGAGAATTTGCTAAAGCAGGTTTTCGGCCAATAGATGCGACTGTCGCCGCAGAAGCAGAATTTGTCCAAAAATATCCCCCCGTCAAAACCCTATTTACAGCTCAAGACTTAGGAGGTTGGGGAGAAATTCAGAAGAAATTCTTTGATGACGGAGCCGCTTTTGACAAAATTCAAGGTTCAATTCAACGCTAATTCTCCAAACGGTTCGTAGTGAGGACTTCAGTCCTCTCCAAACGGTTCGTAGTGAGGACTTTAGTCCTCCCCAAATATTAGCTTTTTAAGGACTAAAGTCCTTACTACAAACAAATAAATACTCAAGCGAAATGACAGTATCATCTCCAGCAACCAACCCTCAATCTCCGATCGCCAACATCAAAAGAGCGATCGGCAAAATAACATTACCTTGGGGAATCACCCTCGGGTATCTCAGCCTCATGCTATTGCTTCCAGTCACAGCATTGCTGCTGAAAGCCAGCACCGCAAGCCCCAGTGAATTCTGGAAAATAGCCACAAGCCCGATCGCCCTTTCCGCCTACGATGTCACCTTCTTTACCGCATTAATCGCCGCATTAATCAACGGACTATTCGGCACATTGATCGCCTGGGTTTTAGTCCGCTACGACTTTCCCTTAAAACGGATTGTCGATGCAATCGTCGATTTGCCTTTTGCACTACCGACATCCGTTGCCGGTTTAACCCTCGCAACAGTTTACAGCGATAACGGCTGGATAGGTTCGCTGTTTGCACCCTTGGGAATCAAGATATCCTTTACTCGCTTGGGCGTAGGTATAGCGATGATATTTATTTCCTTGCCATTTATAGTTAGAACCGTACAGCCAGTTTTAAATGAGATGGAAAAAGATATCGAAGAAGCAGCTTGGTGCTTAGGTGCTTCTCAATTTGAAACCTTCTGGCGAGTAGTTTTGCCGCCGCTATTTCCGTCCATTTTAACCGGAGTAGCACTCGGATTTTCGCGAGCGGTGGGCGAGTACGGCTCTACTGTAATTGTAGCTTCTAACATACCGTTCAAAGATTTAATCGCCCCCGTTTTAATTTTCCAAAGGTTGGAACAGTACGACTATGCAGGAGCAACAGTTATCGGCACTGTCATGTTAGCTATTTCCCTAGCAATGCTGTTCGCCATTAATCTCTTACAAGCATGGAGAAGACGCTATGACGGCTAATATCAATTCACCCGCTGGTTACAAATTTCCGCCCGCAGGTTCTAGTCGGAGTCAGGAAAAAGCTTGGGTAAAACCAACTTTAATCGGAATTGCGATCGGCTATCTAGCTCTCATCTTATTTATCCCGACTCTCAACGTTTTTTACCAAGCTTTCAAAAAGGGATTTGAGCCATTTCTGAGCAACTTAACCTCGCCAGATTTTCTCTTTGCAGCACAACTTACCCTGGTGATTACTCTGATAGTTGTACCTGTAAATACGGTATTCGGTTTGTGTGCAGCTTGGGTTATCGGTCGCAACAAATTTCCCGGACGCACCCTATTAATCACCATTTTAGACGTGCCGTTTGCCATATCTCCCGTAGTAGCGGGCTTAATGATTGTACTGCTTTACGGTCGCCTGGGATGGTTCGGCCCGTGGCTGGAGAGTGCCGGGATCAAGGTGATTTTTGCCTTTCCAGGAATGGTACTAGCAACTGCTTTTGTCACTCTACCTTTTGTCGCCCGTGAAGTGATTCCAGTTTTGGAAGAAGTGGGAAAAGAGCAAGAAGAGGCGGCGAAAACTTTGGGAGCAAATGATTGGCAAATCTTCTGGAATGTCACGCTGCCGAATATTCGTTGGGGCTTGCTTTACGGAGTAATTTTGACCAATGCTAGAGCAATGGGAGAATTTGGAGCCGTCTCTGTGGTGTCGGGAAATATTGCTAAAAAAACTCAAACTTTGCCTTTGTTTGTAGAGGATGCTTACAAGCAGTATGCGACGCAATCGGCTTTTTCTGCTGCGGTAGTTCTCGGTTTGTTAGCAGTTGTTACTCTCGTGCTTCAGGAGATTTTGGAAAAGAAAACTAGCATTAAAGAGGTTGAGGAATAAAATAGAATGATGTGTTTTTGTGATGGCGAACCAATCGCAACTCTCAGTAAACGTAGGGTGCGCAGTGCGCACCATTGGTCTCAACTTAACGTTAAACGTAGTACCAGTCTACTGTTTGAGTATTAGGCCCAGATCCCCCCTAGCCCCCCTTAAGAAGGGGGGACAAGAGCATCAAAGTCCCCCTTCTTAAGGGGGATTTAGGGGGATCTAGACTTGGCTATAAATGAGTAAATTTAGGGTGTACACTACGCACCTTATCTCGGAAACAAACATTAGGAGGCTCAAATGTTAAACCAGAACAATAGCGAAGTTGAATTTGAATCGATCGACAATTTTTACCAAACTCAACAATCAGACATCCCTCAATCCGACAGCGGCGACACCAGACCAACTCAAACCCGCATTCGCATTCGCATTCCCAAAGAATACCATCAGGAACCTGTAATCTCTAACCTGATTTCGGAACACGGTTTGAAGGTAAATTTTAATGCAGCTTTATTGGGTGCTAAAACTACCGATGACGGTTGGTTTGATTTGGAACTTAATGGTACAAGTCAACAGATTGAAAGTGCTTTGATTTACCTGAACGATTTAGATGTGGAAATCTGGAGCAATTCCAATAACCCATCTGAGGAAAGTTGGTAATTGTTAATTGGTAGTTGGTTATTGGTTACTTTAACTATCAATAACCCACAAATGATCGATCGGGACTTACGCACAAACTCTAATTTGTAGGGTGCGCACTGCGCACCTTACACTATTGGTAGTGTCAAAATTTAAAATTTGCTTGATTCCTGAAACAACCAAAAATAATGATTTACATTTAAAACTGATTGTGGTATATTGTCTAGCTGTGCTTACAGCAGTCAAAAAGCGCGTGCAAATCTAAAAATTTTTTTGTAAAAGCCGGAACAATATCGCCTCTTAAGGCTTCTCAACGATCAAATTCAGCGATTTATTTTCAATAAGCATAAAAATGTTTTTTTGTCAATAATAAACTTAGGTTAAGCAAGGGCGATCGACAATATCCTGACCGGAAAAAGATAGATCGCGGCTGCGCTTGGTTTGTGCTATGAATTTGATGTGTGCGTGTACCAGAGGAATTTAATCATGGAATTTGATAAAGAACGGAAACACCAGTTACTTTTTGTAGATTCAAACGTTAACGAATACCAAAATTTAACAGAGACTACAAATTCCGATACAGAAGTTGTTATCCTGAAGGGCGATCGCGACGGCATCGAGCAAATCGCCGAAACACTTAAGCAGCGGACAAACATTGCAGCCGTCCACATTTTATCTCACGGCGCAGCAGCCAGCTTGCAACTGGGAACCACAGAACTCAATCTCAGCAACATTGAAAGCTATCGAAATTATTTAGAAACATGGTTTGCTTTGCCAGCAGCGGAAGCAAACTCGAACTATTCAACTACAGCTAAACCAGAAATTCTACTTTACGGTTGCAACGTCGCAGCCACAGAAGCCGGTGTCGCTTTCGTGCAAAGGCTGAGCCAGCTCACCGGAGCAGAAGTTGCTGCTTCCGATAACTTGACTGGGAATGCCGCCTTGGGTGGAGACTGGGTGTTGGAAGTTTCCACAGGCAAGATAGAGACGGCTTTGGCATTTTCGGCAGAGGCGAGGGAAGCATACAGCGGTGTTTTAGTCGCCACATTTGCGACACTGCGAGATGCGATCGTCCTAGCTAATGCTTTGCCCGATGCTGACACCATCCCCATCACAGGCAACATCATCCTAGCAGCGGGAGAAGTTCTGCCCAGAATTTCCAGTCCAATCACCTTTACAGGCGGTGGTTTTAGCCTAAATTTCGGTAGTAACCGAGGCTTTTTTGTAGACAGCGCGGCAGCCGCAGTCAGCTTTTCCAACCTGACATTGACCGGTGGTGTATCGACCGGCGGTGTCGGTACGGGCGGCGGCGGTGGTGCAGCCGGCATGGGAGGCGCACTATTTATCAACAGTGGTGCTGTCACAGTTAATAGCGTTACCTTCAATGGCAACAGCGCGATCGGCGGTGCTGGCGGTGCTGCTCCCGTCGCTCCCGCAGTAGCCGGCCCCGGTGGCAACACAGACTTTGCAGGACTCTTTCCCTTCGTTGCCGCAGGTGGCCCGGGTCAAGTCGGCCTTCCCGGCTTGCCAAGCATCGGCGGCCCCGGCGGCACCGGCGGTACAGCCGGTGATGGTGGCCCTGGAACTGGCGGATTGGCGGGAACTGGTCTCAACGGTGGCGTCGGTGGCGCTGGTGGCGTTGGTGGCGCTGGTAC
>PVWI01000394.1 GCA_003003725.1 filamentous cyanobacterium Phorm 6
CCCCTACGGATATATTTACAAAAATGGGGTGATCCCAAAAATTTTCCCTCTGCTTCGTCGTTGCAAATTGAGAATTATCCTTGAGAAAGAAGCCGTTGAGTCTCTCTCAAAGGTAGAATTAGCGCGTAGAAGTTTATTTGACACAGCGGAGGTACCGACAAGATGCTTGCATACATTCTGGCGTTGGCGGTCGGTTTAGGCAGCTTCAGTATTTACATGGCGGCCTTCTTTTTTCCAGAAGTTCACCGCAAAAGTGATTTTACCTGGAGCGGGGTAGGACTTTTTTATGCGTTAATTTTATGGGCCTGTGCGGGGCGAATTACTGGTGCTCTCCTGCTGGGTCAAATGGCGGGGGTGGCTATGTTGGGCTCCTTTGCCTGGGAAACTCTAACTTTACGCAGGTTGGTGGCGCCCGTTGCTCAGCAAACGCCGATTCCTGGGCCAGCGAATTTGGTGGCGGGCGTGCCGTTTGCAGGCTTGTTTGGTAAGAAAAAAGAACCGGCCACGAAAAAACCGAAGTTTGTTCGATCGCCCAAACCGAAAGCCGATGTTGTTTCAGCACCTGTTACCGGGGGCGAGGTGAAAGTAGAACAACAGCCGCCGATTCCCTCATCAATACCTCAAACTCTTGCCGAAAGTTCGTTGGCGAAGCCCTCGCAGAGGATCGCCCCTGACTCAAAAATTCCCGACAATAGCGCACCTGCAATATCTGAAATACCAGTATTTTCCGTCGAAACTCCTGATGCTAAGACTTCAGAAGCAACAGCAGAATTAGCCAGCAGCTTCACTCCTCTCCCTCTACCTCTAGACTTTTCAGAAATTGCCGCCGGAGCAACTGTGGAGCCAGTAGAGGCTCAGCCAGAGGTGAAACAGCAGACTGATGATGATGATGATGATTTTGACGAAATGTGGAGAGCGAGGGCTACCCAGCCTGCTGATCCAACGGCGACACCAACGGCAGCCCCAACGGTGGAAGCAACAGCAGTCCCAGAGGCAAGCTCAACTCCTGCCAAAGTCGATAAAAAATCCGCAGGTTTCGGAAGTCTGTTCAGCAATCTCAAAAATAGTCTCGGCGGTATGTTGGGACTGGGTACGGGTAAAAACAAGTCTGATGGAACTCCCAAGACGCCAACACCGAAAGAGACGAGAGATTCGATCGCCCCTGAACCTAAAATAACGGCAATTCCCGCACCGGATATCGACTCCATTCTCGAAACAGAATTAGCCGAAGCCGCCGCCGAAGTGACAGCCGAAACCAGCCAAGGAGTCTCGTTTCCCACCGATGTAGAAGCAATGGCCGAGTTGATAGCGGCAGAAACCGCAAGTTCTGCCAAAATAGAAGAAAGTTCGATCGAAGATCGATCGTCCACTGAAACCCAGACACCGCCGACTGCGCCTAGTGAACCAGAAGCACAAGCCCCTGCTGTATCTCTAGAAATGACTGTAATGGAAATCGTTTCAGTAGCCTCTGTGGAAATGGAAGCATCGGAACAACCCGAGTTGAGCGTGGTAGAAACGGTTTCAGTAACAGTTATGTCGATCGAATCCACAGATCAAAAACCATCTGAAACGGAAGAAAAACCGGAATTAATTCGCCCAAATCCCCCAACTTCAGAGTTAGTAGAAGCTGCTAAACTGGTCGATGAATCCAATTCCGATAATATATCCGACAAAGATCAACCCTCATCTTGAGACAAAAAGCAAAAAGTAGAAACCAGAATTTTTGTGATTCTGTTTTCTACCTTCTTATTTCTGCCTTCTAATATCGTTTCTGGTTGCATCGGTATTGTTCAAACAGTCAACAGTCAACAATCACCTGACGGTGCAACCGGAATTGACATAACTTCTATTTTGTGCAATCTACCTTTTACCCTAAATATTATGAAAGCAATTATGGTCGTGGGAACAACCTCTCACGCAGGAAAATCTTTACTGGTTTCAGCATTGTGTCGCATCTTTTCTCGATCGGGCTGGCGGGTAACTCCGTTTAAAGGTCAGAATATGGCTCTGAATTCCTATGTCACAGCCGCCGGCGGAGAGATTGGCTACGCTCAAGCAGTCCAAGCTTGGGCTGCGGGCGTCGCGCCTTGGGTAGAAATGAATCCGATTTTGCTCAAGCCGCAAGGAGACATGACATCTCAATTGATTATCAAAGGTAGAGCCGTCGGAAATGTGCGAGCAGCTCAATATTACGAACAGTATTTTGATATCGGTTGGCAAGCCATTAAAGAATCTTTAGAATTTCTACGGCAAGAGTTTGACATGGTTGTTTGCGAGGGAGCAGGTAGCCCTGCTGAGATCAATCTCAAACACCGCGATTTGACAAATATGCGAGTAGCCAAACATTTAAATGCTCGAACTTTGCTAGTAGTTGATATCGATCGCGGCGGCGCTTTTGCTCATATCATCGGTACTTTGGAATTGCTCGATCCAGATGAACGCGCTTTAATTAAAGGATTCATCATTAATAAGTTCCGAGGACAAAAATCGATCTTAGATCCGGGTCTAACTTGGCTAGAAGAAAGAACGGGAATCCCCGTAGTTGGGGTGATTCCTTGGATAGACGAAGTGTTTCCTTCAGAAGATTCTCTCGATTTGCTCGATCGGCGTTCTCCCAATTCTCAAACCGACATCAATATTTCCGTCATCCGCTTGCCCCGAATTTCCAATTTTACCGACTTTGACCCCCTGGAATCGGAAACCACCGTCACAGTCAAATATGTCAGCCCCAGAGACGAGTTAGGCCATCCAGACGCCGTGATTTTACCAGGCTCTAAAACTACAATTGCCGATTTGCACGTGCTGCGGCAAACAGGTATGGCAAAAGCGATTCAAAATTACTTAATAGCAGGCGGTACCGTCATGGGAGTTTGCGGCGGCTTTCAGATGCTGGGAAAAAGTATCACCGATAAAGAAGGGCTTGAAGGAGAACAGGGAGAATTTGAAGGATTGGGATTGCTACCTTTGAAAACTGCGATCGCACCGCACAAAATTGCCCGCCAACGGATCGCAACATCTAACTATCCTCAACCGGGTTTGCCAGTTTCCGGTTACGAAATTCATCAAGGAAGAACGCAAATGCTGGAGTCTAATTCGACTCAACCGCTATTTGACGATCCGAGTTTAGGAATTGTCAACACTTCTCAATCAATTTGGGGCACATACCTGCACGGCATCTTTGATAATGGAGCTTGGCGGCGAGCTTGGTTAAATCACTTGCGCCAACAGCGGGGACTCCGTGCATTGCCTACAGGTATTCCGAATTACCGAGAACACCGAGAAGCTCTGTTAGAGAGTTTAGCAGATACAGTGGAAAAGCATTTAGATATCAAGCATATTTTGGGTTAGAAGGAAGGAAGAAGGAAGAAGGAAGAAGGAAGAAGGAAGAAGGAAGAAGGAAGAAGGAATGAGGAAGTCGTAGGGTGCGTCGCCATGAAAAATACCTAACTAAGTACCAAAAATCTCACAGCGACGCACCTGAAAAACATGGCCCTGGCAAACAAACCGAACACTTGTTGTATAGCTAAATTTTGTGAAAATGGTATTATATCGCAATACAATTCACTTAACACTATTTATGCCCCGGAGATCCCCCTCGCATCCCCCTTAAGAAGGGGAACTTTAAGAGCTTTCTTGTCCCCCCCTTTTTAAGGGGGGTTAGGGGGATCTGTCTTAAATGAACCGTATTGTATTATATCGGGAGTTAAAATTGCATGACAAAGATTGTTTTTTTGCCAGATAATGTGACAGTTGAAGCTGAAGCGGGAGAGCTTTTGCTGGATGTAGCTAAACGTGCAGGCATTTCTATTCCTACTGGCTGTATGATGGGTTCTTGTCACGCTTGCGAAGTAGAAATTGACGGCGGGGATACAATTTGTGCTTGTATTTCCGGCGTACCTTCAGGAAAAGAGCAAGTTACAATTAATCTGTATGTTGACCCAGTTTGGTAATCGATCTATTTTTTAATTGCATCTTGCTATGAGCGATAGACAACTTCACCGATGCCCTATTTGTTCAATTCCATCCCTGTACTGGGAAAGGTATCCTCGTTTAGTCTGTTCGACTTGCCGCAGCAAAGCCTGTGATGATCGAGGGCGACAACTGAAGTTTTTCAATGTCTCAATGGATGGAGGTTTTCAGGCGCTCTTAGTGGATTCTCAAGAAGAATATCCCAGCCACATTTGCTATATTGAAGGTATCAAGTGCTGGGCCGATGAAGGGAAATTTGGCGGTTCGGTTCGTAGTGCGGACTTTAGTCCGCATCAAGAAGGACTAAAGTCCTCACTACAAACCGAATACTATTTAATTCTTTTGCCATTCTTGCTGTTTTTTACGAGCCGATTGCAGCCATTTTTGGGATTCTGGATAAACAGTTGTTCCCGGTTTTACTGATTCTAACTGGTTGATAATTTGCTGCAATTGGCTGACGGCATAACCGGGATTTTGACTGGTAGAATTTACAGTGTTTTGCAAACTAGCTAACAAGCTTTTAGATTCTTGAAAAGCTTTTGCCGAGTCGGTTTCTGCTTGCAGCCTAATTTTAGCAATTCCTGAATTTTTTTGATATTCAGCGAGTTTTGTTTGAGCATTAAGATAGCCCGGATTATCGACAGGAACCATTTTCAGTCGGTTAATTCCTTCTTCCCACAA
>PVWI01000395.1 GCA_003003725.1 filamentous cyanobacterium Phorm 6
CTGGATTAGGTGCTGTCGCATTCAAAACACCTTCAATTTGCGGATTTTGCAAAGCGTACAAGATTAAATTAACCACATCATCCCGGTGAATCCAAGAAAACCATTGTTTCCCTGTGCCGATCGGACCACCAGCAAATAATTTAAAAGGTGGTAGCATTTTTGCGAGGGCTCCTCCCATTCCCATCACTATCCCAAACCGCAAAATTGCCAGCCTTGTACCCAAATCTTTCACGGGTTGCGCCGCTGCTTCCCACTCTTGGCAAACTGCTGCTAAAAAATCATCCCCCGCAGGGCTAGTTTCGTCAAACTCGGCGGTTTCGCTGGTTCCGTAGTAGCCGATCGCACTTGTACTCACCAACACAGAAGGTTTAGGATTAGCAAGTGCGATCGCCTCGACCAATTTTGCTGTTGTTAATTTACGACTATCCAGAATTGCTTGCTTTCGCGCCGCCGTCCATTTTTCCTCGGCGATCGGCACTCCAGCCAAATTTACCACACCGCCTGTGCCCGCGATCGAATTTTGCCAATCACCAGACTCCGCCGGAGTATAGGCGACAATTTCCAGATTCGGATAAGCTGAAGCGGGAAAAACTCGCCGAGCTCGCTCCGAGTCGCGGGCTAAAACCAGCACGCTATGCCCTTCCGAATGCAGCCTCTCTACCAAGCGGCTACCTACAAATCCAGTTGCTCCCGCGATCGCTACTTTCATTTTTAACCAATAATTCACATTTTTAGTAGTTTAGACGATCGTCCAAACTTGTGTCTTAGATTGTACAAAAATAGAGAGCCAGCCCGATCGACTCCCCACAAGCTTTCCATATTCTGGTTAAACTGATAGGCGATGCAAGAATCACAAACAATGCCTGGAAAAAAACCAAAGCTTCTAATTGCTGCCGCGATCGTCGTCGCAGCGGGTAGCGCCGCGGTATACTTTTACTTCAAAGGTTTAGCCCAAAAAGTATCCAACCCTCTCGAAAGTGCCAAAGTTGTACCCGACAAAGCAATGATGGCCGCCTTCATTTCCCCCAATCCCCAAGCGCTGTCCCAGTTGCAGCAATTTGGCACCCCAGGGGCTCAAAAGTTGGTCAGGCAGGGTTTGAAGGCTTTTCAAGAACAAAGCTTGGCAGGCACTGAAATTGACTATGACAAGGACTTAAAGCCTTGGCTGGGCGGCGTGATGGTGGCTTTGCTTCCCCCTGACGGTGAGGCGAAGACTGAACCGCCGAAACTGCTGCTGGTGGTAAGTGTCAAAGATAAAATTAGCGCTTGGAATTTTGCTAATCGATTAAAATCTCAGCCCGGTGCAAAAACTCAGGAAAGCGAGTACAAAGGGGTGAAAATTTCTGAGATTTCAGAACCAAGTGGCAAGGGTTATAGTGTAGCTTTGCTCGATGAGCAATTAGTCATCGCTCCTTTCAAAAAGCCTGTGGAATTGGCGATAGATACTTTTAAAGGACAGCCTTCCCTCGCCACGCAGCAGAGTACAAGTAAGTTTTTCTCTGAAAGTGCAGGAGTAGAAAATCCGATCGCAACTATTTATATTGCTGACTATCCGGCGGCTATGGAGCAATTGAAAGCAAATTTGCCCGAAGATATGAAGTTGCCTTTGACAGCGATGCGGCAGTTCAAACAAGTTAAGTCTTTGATTGCAGGAATTGGGGCGGATAGTGCGGGCTTGAGGGTAAAAACTATTGCTGAGTTAGACCCGAAATTAGCTGGCAAAAATCCACAGGCTGCATCGAAATTGTTGCCGAAATTTCCCGGTGAAACTATTGCTTTAGTTGGTGGTAAGGGCATAGATGAAATTTGGTCGCAGGCGAAAGCTGAGGCGAAAGATAGCCCGGAAATTAACGGCATTATTCAGCAGGTTCAGGATAGTTTTAAGCGGTTGGATTTGGATGCGGATCGAGAGGTTTTTGGTTGGATGAATGGGGAATTTGCGATCGGGGCGATCGCTTCTAATCAAGGTATTTTGTCTCAGTTTGGCATGGGCGCGACGATGATTTTTGAAACGAACGATCGCCCCGCAGCAGAAACGATGCTCAAAAAACTCGATGCGATCGCCAAAAGCAATCCTACAGTCAGCATCGCCCCCCGACAAGTCCAGGGAAAGGAGGTTACAGAGTGGACAATACCCCAGCAAGGGACTTTATTCGGACACGGCTGGCTGAATCAAAATACGGTGTTTGTCGCTTTCGGCGGGCCTTTAGTGGATGTCATGATTGCCCAGCCGCCGCAGCCGTTAAGCAGTAGTCCGAGTTTTGGGGCGATCGCCACTTCTGTCTCGCCGGGCGATCGGGGTTACTTTTATTTGGATATGGACAAAACGATGTCTTGGGCTAACCAATACCTGCTCAAAGCAGTACCGACTTTAGTGTCCCCACCCACCGCCGAAGTCCTCAATTCTATTCGAGGAGTTAGTGTTGCCACCACTTCCCCAGAACCCTCAATTGCTCAATTGGAAATGCTGTTTTCCTTGAAATCTAATTTGTAAGGTGCTTAGGGCGCACCTTACACTATTGGTAGTGTAAAAATTTAAAATTTGCGTCCAGGAATGTAATAAATTCAGATAAATTAGAAAAAGAGGCAAACATCATTAAAACCCAATGTCAGAGTGACTTTGATGTTTTTGGGATATGTCTAATAAATTGTTTCCCGGAATGCGAGAGCCCTTCCACTCATTGAGATGCACTCGATGAGGTAGTGGCATTTAAAAGGTCGATCGACCTTGCAGCCCAACTCAACACCATATCAAACATCCAGACCAAGAATTCTCTGTACTTGGCGATCGCACAACTTCCGTGCTATCGTTCCATTTCTCCACCCATTCCCGATCGTGACCACATCTACCGAAAACTTCTACCTAGGCGATATCGCCTCCAACTTTCACTTTGCAGGCCCGCTGCTAGACTTTGAAGAAGAAATCCAGAATCAATCTCCCTTTCACGATTTAGACTACCTCACAGGCGAAATTAAAAGGGGATTCCTAGACTACGTGCGGCAAGGAATCATGCTGGACGCGATCCGAAAACTGCGATTGTACAAACACAAATTCAAAACTTTTAAAATTTACTGCGAACAAGCATTAGGCAGGCAGTATTTTTACTGCACGCAAATTATCAAATCGGCTGCCATTTGCCTGCGCTTAATTAAAGCCGGATTTGAGATTTTGCCTAGCTGCGTGGCTCAAGTTGTCCCTTTATTTAAACACGCAGTAACCGACCAATACGGCGACTGTGCTTTACAGGAAAAGTGGCAAGAAGTTGTTGATGTCATACCAAAAGAAAGGATTACCGCAGTCACTATTGCCGAAACAGTTGACAACAATCCCAACCTTCGGCTCAAACAAATTCGGATTCAAACCGACACCTACGCCCTTTTAACCAAAAAAGCAGCCGCTGCGGGACAGTCAATTTCGGAATTCTTGGCGAGGCTGGTTGACGAATATAATCCCAGAAATTTAGAGCAGCCAGCGGAACACACTCCCGAACAAGAGGAGATTTTAGACCAATTAGACGCGGAGTTTAAGAAGCCCGCAGCGGAACAAAGTTCAATTTCTGTTCCAAATAAAGTTAAATCTAAAGGTTTTGGAGTGAAAATTGAGCATAAAGGTGGTACAAGGGAAGTGAAGGCTAAAAGTTCGGAAGGTAAAGTTAAGGCTAAAAGCCCAGAAAGTGAAATTAAGTTGAAAAATAAGCAAACTGAAATCCCAGCAGAAAAACTGTCAAATTCATTTAAGGAGAAAAATCATGAAGTCATCAGCCCAAAATCCAATCATGCGTCAACTGAAACTGATGGAGGCTCAATTGAGCGAGATTCAGTGCCAACTGATTAAAGCCACTGTGTTGAATTGGTGGCAAATAGTTTTGCCTGATGGACAGAAGATTGCGATCGAGCACGCGGGTGGCGGACACTGGATTTTTCGGGCTAACGGGCTGGAGAAAGCTCATCCTGAAGTGCGGCTAGCGGTGTTAAGGGCGATCGCTGAAGGCTGTCGTCGATAGGTTACGTTTAAGGACACGGTGCGATGCCGTGTCCCTACTGGGCGATCGGATTTGACATGATGTTGGGATTCAGGGTGCGATACCTTCTGTCTGCTTCGCTTACGAGATTGGTATCGGGATTGGTTAAAAGTGCGATCGGAATACCCCAACTGTGCGGCGAGATTTAAGATTCCGGCCTTGTGGGGAGATAATTCGTTATTACTGCTTATAAATACCCCATAAAAAGTAAGCTCGAACTCGAAGCGGAGTTTAATAGCCTCGCCGAAGAATGGCGTGCAGAAACGAGGATGCTGTCATTGGTTACACAAAAGTCAATCCACGCAGCTTATCAGAGAATTATTGGTATGGGCCCGGCTGTTGTGCCGCTGATTTTGCGCGATCTCGAACAAAAACCCGATCATTGGTTTTGGGCGTTGAGGGCAATTACTGGTGATAATCCGGTGGTAAAACCTGAAAAGCGCGATCGATCGAATGAAGCTGATGACTCAAGCGTGGATAGAATGGGGAAAAGAACGCGGTTATGTGATTATATTTAGACATATGGTTAAAATTATCTGGACTGACTATATAGCCTTTCTCACAAAGGTGAGGTACAATAACAACAGTGTGTAAACCAGTTAAAAATATTTAATGATGTAACTT
>PVWI01000092.1 GCA_003003725.1 filamentous cyanobacterium Phorm 6
GGTGTAGTGCTCCCAGATTCTTATCTAACTTACACTTCAATAAATCCAGAAGTAGCACCAATAGACGCAGCCGGGAAAGTAACAGGTTTAACCAACGGCACTTCGATTTTGAGCGCAAGTCGCGACAACCTGCAAGCAGTAACAGCAGTGCGAGTCGGAAAATTGCCAGCCCCAACCAACGATGCAGAATTCAATGGATCACTAGCCGAGATTAACGGTTTGAATGTCTATCCCAAAGCAGTCACCATGACTGCCGGAATGGGACGTTCGCTTTTAGTAGGAATTGAAAATATCATCAAATCCCCCGATCTGAAATTCGGCTCTACAGGAACTCGCTATTTCCCTGGAAATTCAAATTTGTTGCAAGTGAATTCAGACGGCATTATTACCGCTATAAAAGAAGGAGTTACTAACGTCACTGTCATTCACGGAGCCGCCGAACAAGTCGTGCCAGTACGAGTCTCCCTTCCCGCCGTCGCCGGAACAATTTTAGGAGTAAATGGCGGTGCAGTTACTGGCAGTGACGGTTCAATTGTGATGGTGCCACCCGGTGCTCTTGCCGAAAATACAGCTATTAGCTTGACATCTCTAACCAGCAATGCTCTATCGCTACAACTTCCAGACGGTTTGCAGTTTGCCGGAGGCTTTAATTTAGACTTGGGCGACAACTCCTTGAAAATTCCCGCTCAATTAGCAATTCCTGCCCCTGCCAGCTTATCTCCTGGTACCGAAATTTTATTCATGCGAAAAGGTTCGCTGCCAGATGCTAACAATATTCAAAACCCAACTTGGCTGATTCAAGAATCCGGCTACGTCGATGCTTCGGGTACTATCCGAACCAATTCCCCACCATTGCCTGGTGTTTTGGATAGTGGCGAACACGTAATGGTTGTATGGCCAGCTCTGGGGTTAGTAGGAGCTCCAACACTGCAAGGGTTGCTCAATATCGCAACTTTAGATGCTACCACAAAAACTGCTGGGGCCCTCAGCCTCTCAACTAATTTCGGTCTCCAGAGCACATTTTTAGCAGCAAATGCAGGTTTAATCGGTATCGCCGCCGCCACCGGAGCCCAATTCGCCGCTACAATCTTACTCCTTGCTTACTTAGCTAAATATCTGCAATCTGGATTGAAAGTCATCGCCATTCCACAAGTCGGTTTACCTGTAGTCACTCCGGCGGGTGTCGAACTCGATCCTGAAGGGATTCCCAGCGTCACAGCGACTCTAAATATACCGACATTATTCCCAGCAGACCCCTTCGCACCTCCAGTGCTTCAATCCGCTGAATTTAAGTTAGAAAATGGCGATCCAACAGTCGTGCTGACAGGTAGCAATTTCCTGAATAACTCCAATGATTTGGGCGGTAAATTCGAGGATTTAACAGTTAGTTTCCGCGTTGGCGACAAAACTTATCCAGGCATTTTGATACCGGATAAAAACACCGATTTGGGAGAAAATAGCTACAGAATTGCGGTCAAAATTCCGATTACCGTACCTGTCGGCGAATCCAGCATTGTAGTATCGAGGAAGCAGAAAAAGCGCTTCGGGCCGGGTACTGGAGATTACGAGACTATCGAACTAGAAAGTGAAGAAAATATCCGCCTCGCTCCTACCTGCGTTGAATTGGCGCTGGTAACAGAACGTACGGGCGACAAAATCAACGTTATTAACCTCAAAGATGCTTTATCAACTGTTGAAACTCAGGGCAGTAATAAATTGGCGCTCGCTCTTAACATTCCTGTGGGTAATCCCAATATCCCATCAGACCGGCCGGAGTCGATCGCTGCTACTAACAATGCTACCCGCGCCTACGTGACTCTACGGGACACCGGTCGCGTGTCTGTGGTGGATTTGATAGCGCTGCGAGAGATAGATACTACTCCCGAAACGGCGACTGTCGATGCGATTGGCTTGCCCTCTGGAGCCAGACCGCAAGCTATTGCGATCGACCCCAAAGACAATTACGCTTACATTGCCGACCAGAATCGACCGAACATCTACGTCCTCGACATTAACCCGAATTCGGCAACCTATCATACTGTTATCCAGACAATTAACGTCACATCACCCCTGGGACTGAGCCAGTTAGCTATCAGCAGCGACGGGCGGCGACTGTTCGCCACAGGTTCCGACAATGACGAACAAACACCTAACCGCCGCATTTACGCTGTCAACATTGATCCTCGCGACAAACCGAGCGCTCAGGGCTCTAACGAGCGGAAGTGGCACCAGCAGATTGGAGTAATTCCCACCACATCAGAGACAGAGGGCATAGCTGCTACTTCCGATCCGAAAAAAATGGTGTTCACCAACGGATTTGCTAGTATCCGCGCCATAAGTAATGGGGAGGAGATCAAGCTTCAGGATGACGGCAAGGGCTTCGGGGTACTCGAAATTGAGTCTGATGACCCCCTCAATTTTAGTGCTAAAGTCAACTACGCTCCTTTGTCGCTGGGCGTGGCCACTGACTATTTTGATGTCAACGAGGCAGTGGCTGTAACAGTAACGCAAGACGGGAAATATGCGTTTGTTGCCGGTCGCAACTCTAGGGCAAATGTAATAAATACGCGCGAAGGTGGAAATATAGGCATTATCGCAAACCCCCTGGGGCCCAATCCTCGATTGGTAGCTGCGACTCGACCAATTCCGGGCAGCTTAACTAACAACGTAGCGCTTTCGAGCGACGGCAAATATTTGATTGCTTCCTATCCCACCTTAGGTTTGGGAGGAAGTTCCTACGTTTTCGATGTTGAGGAAATGATTAAGGCTATAGAGAATCCGGGCAATTACAAGCTTGACGCACGCGACAGGGGTGTTGGTAGCGTTGGTTTCGTGACTAACACTGAGCGAAATGCGACCCAAGCCGACCTCGCCCGCGTGCCTATTGATGATATCAACCCTAGAGTCAGTATTGCGGCTGATTACGAAATTACAGGGGGAAATTGGATTAATAACTTTGCCTTCAGCGTCCCGGAAGGCACGAAACGCGCTCCCATTAGTATCGGCGGAAATCCTCGGGGACTGGCAATAGCTTCTGCTAAAAACTGGTTGGAATTAAAAGGACCGACTGGTACTAGCGAAAGTGACACCAATCCTCTAACTCCTACTTTTAAGTGGGATTTGAAGGGTGAGAATGAACCCTGCGGTCTTCCTGGTTTTAATCCTAATACTGATGTCGATGAGGTCAATCTTTATGTGAGTGTTTTCCCGAAAGGTAACGGCTTGTTGCCAACTGATAAGTGGTCGGGGTTAAATTCGACTGCCGACAAAGATTACAATCCGAATCGTATCCTGACTGCTCAATGGGAAAACGGTACGTGGACTTGGGATGGGGGGACTAAGGCTGGTTCTTCAGAGGAGTTTACTCTTTCTAGCGATCGAATGTTGACAGCGGGTCAGCAATATCATTGGGCTGTGGAAGCTGTGACGAAGAAAGGGGTAAAAAAAGTTGTTACCAATCAGTTTAAAACTTTACTGCCGACTCCCATTTCTGGTGGTAATACTTTCAGCAGCGTTACTGTTTTAACGCGAGGCTTAGAACCAGGAAAATCCGAAAATAGCCAGTTGATTGATGGGCAAATTAATGGAGTTGCTAAACACATTTTTGATACTGGTGGTACGGTCATGAAATATCAGTCGGCAACTGGTAAGTGGCAGTCAGTTATTCCTCGCGGAAATAGTTGGATATCTAATACTAGCCTTCAGCCTCCTGTCTATGGCAAACCCTTAGTGCTGTTAGCTAATTGGATGGATGGGATGAATGGAATGGATGGGATTGAGCCAAAGCAACTTTATAATTCTGGTTTTGCTGAGGCGGCGGCTGATACTTTATTTGCTTCAATGGTGCAATTGGATCTAAATCAGGGTGGTGGTGTCGGTAGCCCAGGTCAGCTTTATGATAGTACGGGTAAATTAATCCGCACTCAAGGAGCTGTTTTCAATTCACCGCTACATTTTGTTGGTTTCGGTCAGGGGGCAGTTGTTAATAGTGAAATTGTCCAGCGTTTGGGTACGTTTTTCCCTGATGCTGGAGGTACAAGTCGGGCAAATCGCGACCTTCAGATGACGACAATTGACCCTTACGATTACGATAATAATTCTTTTTCTGGGCCTTACCTTAACATTCTTGACCCGAAAATTAAGGTGTGGAATAATGTCACTTATGCTGACAATTACTACCAAACAAATGGTATTGGGAATACAATTAACGGGCGAGAACTTTCTGGAACGAACTGGAAATCTGATCGGAATGTTTCACTCAATAATCTGGCTGGTTTTGTGCCGGATAATGGAGAAGGTTCTTCCCATCGGGTCGCTTTGGCTTGGTATGCGGGAACTACTAATCTCACAGGTAGCAAGCTGCCATCGGAAAACGGTGACACAATTTACCGCCGCTTGGGCGATTTGGAGCAAAATAATATTGCTGATGCTACTAAGACTTGGTATACTTCTGACCACGCTAATGCTAGTTTTACTCAGGGCGATACTAAAGCTCCTTGGGAGGGAATTGGTACGGGTTGGTTCGACTCTGTTTTGGGGGGAGGTTCTCAATTACGACCTTATTTTGATGGCGGGAAGAAAACTAAAAATGAGTTGGGTAACTTTGAAAATTATTTAAAGAATAATCGGGTTTCGGTGTTAGAAGATAATACTTACTCGGCTAGGATGCGGGGTGATTATGCGGTTCCTACTTTGTTTAATGGGAATTTTGATGCTGTAGCGGCTCAATTAGATTCGCAACCCATTCCGGGTTGGTCTTTGTACAATGGTGATAATAAGTCTGTGTTGCAAAGCTCCTTGGTGAATCGGAACAACATTACTACTTTATCTAGCCCTGTAGTAGGGGCTAATTCGGGTTCAACCAATTATGCTCTAAAATTAGGTACAGGCGACAGCATCACGCACAATCCCTTTGTCGTACCGGATTGGGGAAATTTACGATTTGATGTTTTTGCTCCCACTCAAAGAGGAACATTAAATGCCAAGCTTGAAACGATAGACGGACAAAGTAAAAATGTAACCATCAATCTGGCACAAGATGCAAACTTTCAAATTGATGCAGCCAACAAAAATAACACTGAGTCTATTAACAACATCTATTCAGACATTGAAAATAAGATTGGGTTTGGCAGAAAAGGATTTGAAGCCTTCCAACTTAAGTTAAACCTCACTGATTCAGAAATAGCAGATTTCCGAGGAAAGTCAGCGAAAATAACTTTTTCTTTAGACGGCGGTGATTCCGTTTACATAGATAATGTTTTCTTCAAGAGCGACCATCTCAAATTTGGTAATCCCACTCAAGCTAGATGGAATCCTAGCAACAGTACATACCAAAACAACTTGCTGCTTGAAAAGCCACAGTACGCAGTGTCTTACAATGCTGACACCAAAATTGCCAACTGGGTAGGTTGGAAAGTAGACAAAACATGGGCGACAAGACCAGATACACAACCCGGAGAATTACCCAATGGGTTAATACAAAGACCTGAATTTATAACCGATCCAGATTTATTGGCTAGTGGCTTGTTTACCTATGATGGAAATATCTTTACGGGGTTGGGAATGGATCGAGGTCATTTGTCTCCTGACAGAGATAGAAGAAGACACCCCAAAGACCAATTAGCAACGTACTTAACAACCAATTTGATTGCCCAGTCAATGGATAATAATCGTTTCTTTGGAGACAGCGATAATCCAGATGAGGCTTCTGCTTGGTTCAATATTGAAGATAAAGTGGTAGATGAAAGAGCCAATCAGGGGCAAGAGCTCTACATTTTTGCTGGGGCTATCGGCAACAATCCAAATGCTCAAAAGAAAACGAATGTTCCTGAGTTGCTTGATGACCTTTTCAATGGAGAGTATATCAATCAGGGAAATACAAGCCCTAGCAATTTGTCAAACCGACAAATTCACATCCCTAGATGGACGTGGAAAACAATCATGGCTGTGGAACAACCAGGAGTTGATGTTACTTCGTCAAACATAGAAGCTTTCGCATATATGACGCCTAACATAGCAGAACCAAATTGGAATAATGTATCCTCTGGGATTGCTAGTCCGCTTAACAATGATATGTTTTCTCCCTTTTTGGACAGCACTCGCAGTAACATAACTAATGCAACGGATTGGAGGAACCCAGATACTTGGCGAGTTACTCTTCCAGAACTCACAAAGATTCTTAACGAACGTAACAAAGTTCGCAACTATGACTTTAAGTTTGATTTTCTGTCAAATCTGCCAGAAGATATTCAGTAAGCTCTGAAGAATCAAGGGAGATATTCTCCTCCTTCTTGACATTTTACTTCTGGGCTAAACGGAACTTGGCCTTACAGGAGGAAGTTCCGTTTAGCCCAGAAGTAATCATACTCTCATAACTTTTTAGGATATTATTATAATCTCATACTTCCCTGTTAGTATTGCTGCAGGAAGAGCGATACAGATTGGAAGTGAAACCAGAAATAAAAACTCCGTCATGGCGAATAACGTCCCAGTAGTTACAAGGGTCTTCGCCAAAGCCCCCAAGCTTCGCACCTTGTAAATTGACTCTAGTAAAATTAACCGAGCTTATGTCGCATCTACTGCTGTTAAATTCTCTCAAGTCACAGTCAAAAAATCTACTGTATTGCAAATGACTTGAGGTGATTCTAGCTTCTGTAAAGTTACAGTACCAAAATTTAGCCGATCCCAACTCGCACCTATGCAAATTAAGCCTGCTCAAATTAACGTAGTTAAATTGAGCACCAGTCAGGTCAATATTTTGCAGTTCAACCCCGCTCAAATCAGCGTACTCCAAAATGATGTTTGGAAAATCTCGATCGCCAGCAGCATAGCGTCTGAGTAATTCTTCTATAGTAATCCTTTCCTTTTCCACAATTCAAATCCTGTATCTATTTACACCTTTGATAATAGCACTTTTTACTCATCTTCTAAAGTCCAACGCTCTCCTCAAAACCGGCTTCAAAAGGATGAATTCCTGTCAATTTAGCATTGGTAAAATTACACCGAACAAATCTTATTCCATCCATCTTGGCTTTGCTAAAGGAGATGTTCGTGAAATTGCAGTCAAAAAAATGACATTGATAAATATTGCCTCTGTTCCAGTTAGCTTTGGTAAAGTTGCATTGCTCGATGGTAGCTGGTCCCATATATACCTCTCTTAAGTCAGCACTGGTAAAGTCAACGTCAATAAAGCGAGAAGTTTCCAAACTAGCCCCCCTGAGCTTTGCTCGCTTCAGAATCGTCCCTATGAATTCGGCATCATAGGATATTGCTCTTTCCAAAATAGCCCCAGTCAAGTTAGTTTGATGCAGTCGAGCCGAGCTAAGGATAACTTCTCTCAGGTTAGCTCCGCTCAGGTTAGCTTCATTGAGCCTCGCCACCTGCAATATAGCTCCAGTCAAGTTGGCTGAACTCAAATTAGCTCCCATAAAATCAACGGCTTCTAGGTTAGCCCCTTCAAGATTAGCGCCGCTCAGGTTTATGCCGCGCAGGTTGACTCCTCCAATTCTGGTGTTTTCTTCAGTTTGATATCGTTTGATTAACTCGTCAGCGTAACGTCTACCCAAAAGAATTCCACTTAGATTAAAGCCTGCGAAGTCTCTTTCTCCAGCCGCGTACCGTCTGAGTAGTTCTTCTGCATCTATTCTCTCCATAAATTTATCTCCTAGAATTTATTTATAATAATATAGCGATCCTAAATCAGTCGCAAAATCGATCGAGACCAGAATCCTTGCAGTGTGAGCATCTTGCTCGCGTATAATTTTGCAAATCATTGAGGATTGCTATAACCAGAATCCCAGGTAAGAGTATTTGTATCTTTAGAACTATTTTTATTCAAATACTGCAACTACAAGCATTTCTCAATCACCCGCATCATCCGCTAACTCGGACAGAGATTACAATGACCTAATCTTTAAAATTAGCGGCGCGACAGGAAATACACAGAAAACAGGGCATCGATACTGTAGAAATTATAGGCTTACAATGTTTTGTAGTCTACCAGCCTGAACAACTGGTAGTTATTGGATAGTCGAAAATCAATTGAGGTAAAAACAAAATGACTAAGTACAAAGGATGTAACTACTGCCGACATTTTCGACCAGAGGGAACCTGTCCAGCCTTTGATCCTGGCTTAATTCCCATGGGAATTGTTGATGGGCGAATCAAGCACACTGAGCCTTTACCAAGTCAGAAAAACACAATTGTTTATGAACCAACAGAAAAATGGATAGGCCACAGATTAAAAACCGGAGATTATGAACCACCAAGGAAGATTCAGGATTAACTTGTTAGCTATAGGCTTGAATTTTATTCAGGTTAATGGCGCAACTTTAGATAATTTGTAGCAGTCAACCCCCAACCGCCAACTGACTAAAACTGAGGTTTTGCCACCACCCCCTCGCAGAGACGCCGATCGCGATCGCTCACATTAGGATTAGTCCTCAGATAATCCCCCACCCAATCGCAGCCCCGAACCAGCAAATCATCAAGATCCAAATTCCACAAAATCACCCGATTATCCCGGCCAGCAGAAGCCAGAACCTTCCCATCCGGGCTAAAACTCACGCTCATCACACTATCCCTGTGGCCCGTCAAAGTTTTCAGCAAAGTCCCGCTGCGGCTCCACAACTTCACCTTATGATCGTAACTGCCCGAAGCAATCAACAAACCATCCGGGCTAAAACTCACGCTAGTCACACTATCGCTAGAACCCTTCAGCAGCGTCGCCACCAAAGTCCCATCCACCTTCCACAGCTTCACCGAATTGTCGTAACCCGCCGAAGCCAGCATTTTGCCATCAGGGCTAAAAGCAACCCCCAACACAAAACTATTGTGAGCCCCTTCAAAAGTCCTCAGCAAACGACCATCCCGATTCCAGAGTTTGACAGTACCGTCATCGCTCGCAGAAGCCAGCATTTCTCCGTCTGGGCTGAATGTCACCCCAGTCACCCAGCCTTTGTGTCCCGTCAAAGTCTTAATCAACCTGCCGTTTCTAGTCCAGAGTTTCACGGTTTTATCCTTGCTCGCCGTTGCGAGAATCTCGCTGTCGGGGCTAAAACTGACGCTCATCACGCTGTCGCCGTGCCCTTCGAGAGTGAACAGCACAGAAGGCGAACACGGGAACAGCGGAGCCGAAGGACAAGGGAGAATATTACTCATCCCATCCTTTTTCAGACTCCAGACTTTCACCGTTTTGTCGTAACTCCCAGAAGCCAGTAGCTGTCCGTCGGGGCTGAAACTGACGCTGGAGACTCTCTGAGTGTGTCCTTCCAAAGTTTCCAGCAAGACTCCCGTGCGGCTCCAGAGTTTGATAGTTTTGTCCGTAGAAGCAGAAGCCAGCCTTTTGCCGTCGGGGCTGAAAGTAACGCTTTGCACCCGGTTTTGGTGTCCGTCGAGGGTTTTGAGCGGCACATCATCGAGCCGCCACAGCCTGATAGTTTTGTCAAAACTTGCCGAAGCTAGGGTTTTACCGTCAGGGCTAAAACTTACCTGAGTAACTCGATCGGCGTGTCCCTCAAAAGTTCTCAGCAAGCGGCTTTCTGGTTTAATATTGCTAGCATCCGTTGGGCGTTTGTCGCCAACATTAGCCAAACTCCAGAGTTTGACAGTTCCGTCTGCACTTCCAGAAGCCAGTGTTTGACCGTCGGGGGAAAAACTAACCCCAAATACCCACTTGCTGTGTCCCCGCAAAGTTGCTAGCAGTTCGCCCTTAGCCTGTGTTGATTTTTTTTGGGTTCCTGGGTGTGTTAGTGCAGCGATGTTCCAGATTTTTACCGTTTTGTCTTCACCCGCAGTGGCGATCGTTTCAGCGTCGGGGGAGAAACTGACGGTGTAAACTTTCGAGGGTTTTTTGTTTTCGCTATGCCACAAATTAGCGATTAACTTGCCGTCAGAACTCCACAGTTTGACAGTACCGTCATCGCTCGCCACAGCGACGATTTTGCCGTCGCGACTGAAGCTGAGCCAATTTACTGGAGCTATTTGTTCGATCGTCCTCAGCAGAGTACCGTCAGTTTTCCACAGTTTGACTGTTTTGTCTCTCGATGCACTGGCGATCGTTTCGCCGTCGGGGCTAAAAGCAGCGCTAGTAACACTATCAGTGTGACCTGCAAAAGTTGCCAGCAAAGTGCCGTCTGTTTTCCAAAGTTTGACAGTTTTATCTAAACTTGCCGAGGCGATCGTTTTATTGTCTGGACTGAAAGTGACACTGGCGACGCTGTTAGTGTGGCCTTTAAAAGTTGCCAGCAAACTGCCGTCGCGTCGCCAAAGTTTGACAGTTTTATCGACGCTCGAAGAAGCTATTGTTTGGCCGTCAGGACTGAAACTCAGACCCCAAACTACATCGCCGTGTCCCTCCAGGCGGTTCAGTTCTTTGACGCCATAAACTGCCTGCTGGAGGGCAGCAGAAATCAGAATTTCGGTGTCCTTGAGAGTGTGTATTTCTTGTGATTGTTCCATCTGTCTCCATTTTTTCCCCGCTCTCAAACTTTCCATCATGGCGTCAAATTTGTTGTTTGAGAAATACAGTGCTTCTGAAGCTGCTGTGAGCGTACTGATTTCGGCTCGCTGAGTTTGAGCGACAGCTAGCTGTTTTTGACCGACAGCGCGCCACCAAAAGTTGACGGCGGCGATCGTGGAACTGGTTAACAGTAGTACGCCGATCGCTGCTACTCCCAGCAGTTGTTTGAGAAAAGTATTGGCTCGGTAGAGCTGTGCTTGACTCATTTTTTTGTCGGCTTCTGCTTTGTGTAGTCTGGCTTCTAAGCCAAATCTTTGGCGGATCGGCCGCACTAAATAGTCGTGTACCAATTGATAGCGGTCTTCTGGCGCTTCCCGCAGCAAAAATAGCAAACCGTGACCGACTAAAATGTCTAAAATTAAGTCGAGATTGTCGGTTTTCTTTTGTCCGTTTTCTGGGTTTTTTGCGAACTGTCGCTGTAGAGTAAGAGGAATTAGACCGAGACTGCCGATCGCCAATAATTCTGTTTCTTCGTCCGCGTCGGCTGGCTCCTGGCCTGTAACTAACGAGAGTTCGTGCTTGGTTTTAATCAGCCGCACGCCTCTTTCATCTGTTAGGGAAAACAAGATTTTCCAAGCTGCATCTTCGTTAACCGGCCCGCAGTCAGATATGACTCCTTCGAGCGATCGCTTGACTAATTCTGCTTTAGGATTGTCGCCCAATTGCTGGTATTGTGCTAGACTGGTAATCCCTTCTTCTTGAAGTTGCGCTCCCACTACCTGCAATTCGATCGGTCGCACTTCTTGCAGTTCGTCTGCTAAATCTGCCACGAAGGCCTCGATCAGTGCCGGTTCTAAATAATATTCCGCCCGTTCCGTTAAGTGTCCGATCACAGCCCGCGCGTCTTTCATCGAAAAACTACGGAGTTGGTAGCGGATGCCTTTGTCGAGAATATTATTGTTAATGGCATCGAGATCGGGGAAGCGATCGCAGTCCAGCAAATAGTGCAAATAATCTTCGCGCAAGCACAAAATTATCTTGACATAAGGCAGGTTCAAAAACAAGCGCAAAAAGTTATAAAAAAGTTGTCTTTGTGCCACTGAAGTCGAAACAAAGAAAAACTCTTCAAATTGATCGAATATCAGTACAGTCAACAAATTATTTGCGGCATTGTCGCGCAACTGATCGATCACAAAAGAGGAGACTTCCGAGCTGCGAGCTGGGATAACCGAGCAACTTCTTTTCGGGATTTCTTGCAATCCTTTGGCGATTAATTTCCTTTCCTCTTCGGCTTGTTTGTCGTACAGCGCGCTGTTCAAAGCATTTTCTAATTCCACCAGCCAGTCGGTGTAAACTTTGACTACTACGGACAAGGTATCGCGCGCGCCCGGAGTAATATTTTTCAAAGCTGGCACTAAACCCGCGTTGACTAGAGAGCTTTTCCCGACTCCACTGGGCCCGTGAATAATAGTTAATTTATGGTCGTCCCTGCTAATTCTTTCTAGCAAGCTATTGATATCTTTTTGGCGGGAGTAAGCTGTCATGGAGGCTGCGATCGCAGCTTGATTTTGAGCTGATGGACTCGAAGGATTGACGGCTTGGCGCTGCTGTTGTAGTTGGCTGGCTCCGATAAAAGCTCTAAATCCGTATTGATATTCGATCGACCTTTGGCTCTTTTTAATCCGAAAAGCTTTCAGATACTCTCCCTGCTCGAAATAAACCGCTTGCAGTTCCGTCAAAATATCAATGTAAAGTCGGGGATCGTACTTCGGCTCGCTTTGAGTTTGAGCCAACTCCAAAGAATGCACCGCCTCTTCCCACTGGCCTAGCTGCCGCAAACTTCTGGCTAACAGCAAAAGATACGAACTGCGATCGGATTTGGGATGTTGGATTTGAGATTTGGGCTCGTTACTTGACTCGTTATTACCCACAAATTCTGGATAATTTCCCGCAAACCCCAATCTCAAATCTTCAATCAGCAATCTCAAATCGTTAGGCGTTTGATCCAAAATTGCCAAAGCCAATTCGGCTAGCTGGCGGGCTTGACTCCACCTCGACTGTTGCAGGGCAACTTCCGCCAAAAAGCCGTAATCTTGAGCTAGTTGGCTGGGAGTACCGTAAGTGAAGTGCAACTGCAAAGAATTTTCAGCTAATGCTTGCAACTCTCCCCAAGCTTTCAGGCGTTGCAGCACTTGTCCCAGGTGTGCTGTTACCTCAGCTACCAATTCCGGGCGATCGGCAAGGGAGAAGGCATTTCTAGATTGTTCCAGGCTAATCCAAGCTTGCTCCCAATGCTGGCGGTTGGCTACCGGATTTCTGGCTGCTTGCAAGCGGTGACACAGCGCTATATGAAACAGCACTATGCCTTCTCTCTCTAAAAATAGGATGTTGGGGACAGGATTTGACAACGAGGAGCACAGGGTTGGTCGGTTTTCGGAATGTTCCCAGTTTGCCAGTTCCCAGTTGCCGGTTTGCTGCTGCCAAAATGCTAAGCTTTCTTGGTAGTGAATTAAGGCTGTTTCGGTTTGGTCGCTGACATAGTAATCTCGACCGAGAACGAATTGCAGGCTGGCTTTGAGGGCTGGTTCTAATTCTTGACCGCGATTTTGTAAATCTTTTAAAGCTAATTCTAGTTCTCGGCGCGACAAAGAGCCGATCGCCAACTCCAGGGTATTGCCGGGACTTAAAGGCGAATAGGAGTGGACATCTGATTGTCGTCCGTTTTGAGGCCCTGAGTTAAAGGTGAGAAATCTTTCTCCGGGGCTGATTTCGCGCTCCAGGGCGCGTTTTTCCCAGTCGGTTTCGCAGTTACTAAAATTCGATCCAGTGCTGGTGGTGCTGCCGAGTTCTTGAGTAAGTTCGCCTACATTAAATATCGTATCGGCTCGCCCAGTCAGGAACTCAATTAATTCGTCAACGGCCATTTCAAATTTAATTGTGGCGGCGGCCCAACTTTTAAAATCTGGGGCCAAACGAATCATTTTGGTCACGATGTCATCTGTTACCCACAAAATCACCGGGCAGGAAAAATTTTTGCGAAATTCGTCTCGAACTTGATTGGTAGAGGCCATCAGTTCGTCGATCGCCACTACTGTTTCTAAACCGAATACCATCAAAGCCGAGGCGGAACCGACAGCCGAAGAGCCGCTCGGTAACGTGTTTGCCACCAGATTAGTGTAGAGGGTTTTGACTGATGCTGGCAGGACAATATCTTGAATGGGAACTGGGGACATTTCTCGCAGCCGCTGCGCCCAGCGCTGCCGCAACTGTTCGTAGTTGCAGCGCACCAAAATTAGCGAAAATTGCTGCTGAGACATGGCGATGGATCTTACCAGAGTTTTGAGCGATCGCTCGTTGTAGCTGGCAGTTTGTTGTAGTTTAAGTATATCTGTCATGCGTGCACCCCTGTTGCAGAAATCAATTACTTAACGATTGCCGATCGTGACTGAAATCGTATCTACTTAGAGATACCCATCTCTGTTCGGCGCTTTATCTCTGTAGAAATACGTAGTTTTCCGTACTTCTTCTATGAATACTTACACAGTCATTATATTCAATGTAAAGATATCATACCTCCCTATCTCAGAGAATGCGAGACTTGACAGTAAAAATTAAAGCCCGCCTAATAT
Source organism: filamentous cyanobacterium Phorm 6 (assembly GCA_003003725.1). Classification (GTDB taxonomy): domain Bacteria; phylum Cyanobacteriota; class Cyanobacteriia; order Cyanobacteriales; family Microcoleaceae; genus Microcoleus. Next base: position 14,089 of record PVWI01000092.1, read on the forward strand.
ATTTTTAACTCAGCTACAGATAAATGGCTACAAACCATAAATAGCCGACCGCTAAATTTATGGATAATAGCGGCGGCTAGCTATTAGTAAACAACTCCGCTCTATCTGTAGCAGGAATTCAGCCAAAAAGAAAAAAAATTGTCGTCCAAGATGTGATTAGTGGAGGCTAAGAGCAACAGATAAAAACAGACATACGGGGTCTGGCATTGCAGATATGAAAGTTCAGATTGGAGAAAGTCCTTGGTGGGTTCATTCAGTTGACAGTTGACAGTTGACAGTTGACAGTTGACAGTTGACAGCACTTGACAAAAGAAGTCCGAGGATTGAAGCAATAAATAGTCTAATTTTAATTTTTCCTTCAAAGGTTTCCGGCTTTAAACCAATTCTTTCTGGGAATTTTTTAGGCAGCAATAATATTAGCCGCGTGCAGCCAGCATTCAACATAAATCAGTCAGTGGCAAAAACCGCTGACTGATTTCTGTATGCGATTGTAGGAGTTCCGAGTTTTGAGCGCTGAATCAGCAGTTAGAGCGTTTGCGATTTTAGATCGAAGAATTCGGAATGACTGATGAAACTCGTGGTTTGGAACTCGCCTAGGGTTGCATTGTTGTTGGGAAATGGTTTAACAGTTGACAGTTGAGTGCGAATTTTTTAGGCAGGGGATTTAAGCCCATGCCTAAAAACAATCCACCTAAAGGTGGAGGCTTAAATCTCCTGTGATGCAGGTTAAAGAGTTGCTTTCGTCACTGGGGCGAAAGGGTTTTTAGAGTCGCTCTTGCAATCTCAAAAACCCTAACTATGTTTGGTGAGCGCGCTGCTGCCATTCTTGATATTTTCTGGTTTCTGCTAGGGCTGGATTGATGCCAAACCAGCGACCTTCTTGATCGCGGTATTCAAAGACAAACATACTTCGCAACAAGATTTGAGATTCTTCTTCGCCGGTTACACTTTGTCGGTTGACTACTTGAAACAGCAGTTCCCATTCCGTGTCATTGATGGCTCCCAAAAGGTCATCGCGATATTCTTGAATAACGTTTTCGAGGCATTCGCGAGAGAAGGGGGGGTTTTCGTGCTGAAAACAGCTATACAAAAGCATCAGTAGATTACGAACATGACCGCCGCTAATCCGGCAGAGCCTGTCTAAAGTTTCGGGAGAGTCGAAGACTTTGGTAATCAAATCGATGCGTTGAAGGGGAGCAACTGTGGGGAAAGCTCTAGCCAATACGAGCTGTCTCAGCAGTGCCATTCCTTCGAGGTGGTCGTCGCCCGATCGCATTTGCACCGGTACCATCGGCATTACCTTGGGTTTGACTCCAAATCGACTGGCGAGGCGGCCGAAGTCGTTGGAAAAAATCAAAGTCAGGGGAATCGTGTAGACGACGTGACAATTGAGTTTTTTCAACTGTTCGCCGCGGTCTAAAAACAGGTATTCTGGCTGGCTGCGTCCGCTGGGTTTGAGGCAGGGATCGAGCCGATCGAGGTTGTCAACGATGACTGCGAGTCCTTTTTTGCCTTTGTGTTTGAGTTCGGCATTTGCTCTGTCGAGGAGTTCTTCGTTGATCGACTGCAAGATGCTGTTGGTGCGGGGTTCGAGATATTGCCTGAGTTGCGATCGTAGTTTGGGAGAGTCTTTAGTTTTGGCAGTAACTCTAGCAATGCCTACAGATAACTCCGCTTCTGCTGACAAATCGATCGGAGTCTGCAAAAATTCTGCCACTTCTGCAAACAGATTTGTAAAATAGCTTGGTCTGAGTTTGATTTTGGCAGCTTCCATAGTTTCGCTGACTTGGCGCGCAATGCTCAGCAAAATATCGCTGATGTCTACATCACCCATGTCTAAGTCTTGGGAAGACTCGAAGTAGACGACACAAAAATCCTCTTGCTCAAGCTCAGCTTTGAGTCGAAACAATTCCGTAGATTTGCCACAACCGATATGTCCTGTAAATAGCTGACAGGTTGGCTCGTCTGGGGAAATGCGGGTAATTGTTCGCTGTAAAGATTCAATGATTTTGCCACCACGCACGGAACCAAAATCAATGTAGTATTGATAATCTCCAGGGTCTCCCGCGACAAGGGTCTTGCTCGGGTTGCAGGCTTTATAGAATCTGTCTAATTCGAGTGCGATCACAATTGAAGCCGAATAAAAGTTAAAAAGTTAATCGAAAGTCTAAACTTTCTTTGCTTGAGTTTAGTTTGATTTGTCACCTTTTGCCCTGTGGGGTAATGCCCTAAATACCCAAACAACCTTGATCTGCTAATCAACTTTATCGGCGCGGGAATTGGGAATTTTAAATTAAGATTCTTTAATTAGCTAGATCAATCAGTGATTTTACTGATACTGAGACAAGTCTGGGTAATTTTGCGGGGATCTGGTTAAATGGTAGGGAAGAAAGGGTCAGGGGTGCGCGAGATTAAACAGTTTTGAATTTTTGGTAATCCTTAATTATTAAAGTGTCAAGAGGTAGATGGCTAGTTTTGGAGCGGTTTCTCAAGCAGAGTTAGGGCGCAGGCGCCAAGAGTTGCGACGGCTTCGTCGGGTTCGATCGGCTGCTGTTGTCTGGCAAACGCTGGCGGCGAGCGCAATGGCAGCGGGTTTGCTGTGGTGGATTTCCCAGCCGGCTTGGTGGATTTCCCGATCGGAACAAGTGAAGGTAGAGGGCAATCAGTGGCTGTCTGATAAGGCGGTGCGCTCTTTGGTGCCACTGTCTTACCCGCAGTCGTTGTGGGGGATTCAACCGCAGGCGCTGGCCGAAAAGCTGGAGTCAACGGGGCCGATCGCCAAAGCGAAGGTGACTCGCAACTTGTTTCCGCCGAGTCTGACTGTAGAAGTGGCAGAACGGTTGCCCGTGGCGGTGGCGCAGCCGACTGCGGTGTTGCGATCCAACAGCGATAGGGAAAAAGTCGGGTGGCTGGATGCTCGCGGTGGTTGGATGCCATCGGAGAGTTATAGTGCTGTGCGATCGGCAAATAGTTCGATCGGGCCCGGTAGCAGTCCAACGCAGCCTCAGCATTCTTTGCCAACCTTAAAAGTAATCGGGCCTTTGGAAGTGTATCGCGCCTCTTGGCCGAAGTTTTACCAAGGACTCAGTGGGTTGACGGTGAAAGTGCTTGAGATAGATTGGCAAAACCCGAACAACTTGATCCTGAAAACAGAGATTGGTACCGTACACTTGGGCCCGTACAGTGCCAGGACGATCGAGCAACTTCAGGTTTTAGACCGAATGCGACAATTGCCAAAACAGTTGTCTTCAAGCAAAATAGCCTACATTGACTTGAAAAATCCAGCGAGCCCGATCGTCCATTTGCCAGAACTCCCCCCCAGTTTGGAGAGTTCAACTCCCGCACCAACTCGCCCCCAGAATTGAGCCTGTGTCAACAGAAGGTAAAAAATATCGGTCAGCCGACAGAATTTTTGCCGATTTTGGATCAATACGCAGGGCTTGAAATCAGGACTGTTTTTTTGATCCCAATCCCCGAGATGGCAATAAAAATTCTGATTTTTTATTGCCATCTCGGGGCGATCGGGGCTAGCACCCATTTTTTTTGATTCTAAGCTGTTCTGCATTTAAACTACACAGTCAAAATTTGATAAAGTTCTTGTGGAGTGGGCCGTATAGCCCACACAAAAAATACAATTTAGATGTAGAACAGCTTACCTTGCATACAAGTGCCTGGTATAGAGTGTGAGCGAGGTCTTGGCTATCTTAGGAAAAATCCGAGATTGCTAACATTAAGCCTCGACTTGTGTTAGTTTTTCGCGCAACTTAGCCTATAGTTGATCGTGAATTGGCGTTTAGTTAACAAGCTATAATCTACTATCCCCGACTCTCATGCTTAATAATAAACAGGGGTCTGACCAAGATAGTCCCCCTTCGGAAGAAGTAAAAAATTTTCCGGTGGCAGCAGATTCCACCAATCCGTTTAGACGCAAGTCTGATTATGTAAATGTAGACAGTATTGATATCAGTCCTATGGTCAATCCCAAAGACATCACCCCCAGTAGTGCAGCGAGAATCAAAGTAATTGGCGTCGGCGGGGGTGGCGGCAACGCTGTTAACCGGATGATTGCTAGCGAGATTTCTGGCGTCGAGTTTTGGTGTGTAAATACCGATTCCCAAGCTCTGGTTCTCTCCAATGCTCCGAAACGCTTGCAAGTCGGACAGAAATTGACGCGCGGTTTGGGTGCTGGAGGCAATCCGGCGATCGGACAAAAGGCAGCAGAAGAATCTCGCGATGAAGTTGCTAGTGCTTTGAATAATGCGGATTTGGTGTTTATCACCGCCGGCATGGGGGGCGGTACGGGCACGGGCGCGGCTCCGATTGTGGCTGAAGTGGCTAAGGAAATGGGCGCTTTGACGGTGGGCATCGTGACGAGGCCTTTCACGTTTGAGGGACGGCGGCGCACCAGCCAAGCTGAGGAAGGAATCGCAGCTTTGCAAAGTCGGGTGGATACGCTGATCGTGATTCCTAACGACAAACTTTTGTCGGTAATTTCGGAGCAAATGCCCGTACAAGAAGCTTTCCGAGTTGCTGACGATATCCTGCGCCAAGGGGTTCAGGGTATTTCTGACATTATTACGATTCCCGGTTTGGTGAATGTTGACTTTGCTGACGTGCGGGCAGTAATGGCAGATGCAGGCTCAGCTTTGATGGGCATCGGCGTGGGTTCTGGCAAGTCGCGGGCTAGGGAGGCTGCGATGCAGGCTATTTCTTCGCCGCTGTTGGAAGCTTCCAGCATCGAAGGCGCTAGAGGTGTCGTGTTTAACATTACTGGCGGTACTGACATGACGCTGCATGAGGTGAATGCGGCGGCTGAAATAATTTACGAGGTGGTCGATCCGAATGCCAATATTATTTTTGGAGCGGTGATTGACGAGCGACTTCAGGGCGAAATTAAGATCACTGTCATCGCTACTGGTTTTTCGGGGGAAACTCCCTCGTCTCCGGCTTCTCGCACACAAAATGTGAATGCTCCTTGGCGGGCTGCAACGGTTCCTGTGACTCCTGCTCAACAGACGCAGGATGCAAAAACGAAACCGCCACAGCAGGATTTCGGGTTGGATATTCCTGAGTTTTTACGCAACCGTCGCCCACCAAAATAATGCCAGGATTTTGGATTTTGGTTTGAATTTCCAATTTCCAATCTCCAATAAGAAAAAATCTCCAATCTCCAATCTCAAATCTCCAAGGTTTGTCCGGGTTCAGGTTCCAGAAGTTGGGTAGAGAGTCCCGATTTTGCTAGTAAATCGCGAAATTCGGGAATGCTGCCGATCGATCGCACAAACATCGGTAAAATACCCGTAGCTCGGATGTCTCCCATAGTTGTAGGTAAGAAAAACCGAGGTTTTAGGGTTTGGGCGAGGCTGAGGGCTTGAGATGGGCCCATGATGATTTGTCCGAGTAATGGGAAGATTTGACCTACAACTGGGGCGATGGCTACGTCTACTGTGTCTATTTTCTGTTTGACTTTTTCTAATGGTGGCAGGTGCGGTTCGTAATAAAGTGTCTCGCCGCTGCTTAAATCTTTGAGCAAATAGCCGTTTTCTTCCTGTCCCGGCTGGATTTCGGCTCCGGGTACGGCGGTGATTTGTAATATTTCTTTAAATTTAGACTCTTGCCAATTTGCTAAAGATGTGATATTGGTGTAACCTAAGCTGCTGAGGACTTTGGCGGCGGTGGGTGAGGCGATCGCGGGAATGGTGCGATCGAGCTTTTCGAGTGTTGGTCTGTGGCAGTGGTCGTCTAAGCCTTGGGAAATTAGGATAAGGTCGATCGGCGGTAAGGTGCTGGGAGTAAAGGCGACGGGCGTGTTGTGGTAGGCGGTGAACAGCCAGGGTTGACCGTAAAATACCAGGGGATCGACCAACCAGGGATCGACGAGGATTGTTTGGCCTGCGATGTGGAAAATCCAAGAGTTGAGGTCGATTCGGGTGAGTTTCATAGTTGTTTGCAATAATTCTTTACATTTAGTTTAATCATAGCTTATGCCAAGATAGCCGCCGAATGGAATTCGGGTCTACACAAACAAAGTCCGCCTTCGCGGACTGGAAGATTGCGAAGAATAACTACGCCAGAGGAATGTTATATTCAGAATAATTGAATCATTAACAATGCAAGCTGGAACATGGAAATTAACCTGAATCCGCTCGAATTTATAACGCTCAAAGTACAACAAACTGTTGCCGAGATCCAAAATTTAGATAACGAAATATCAGGTAAAGTTGACGAAAGTGCAACTGTAGTAACGTCGTGGGTACAATCAGCACCAAGTTCAATTGTTAGTGCTGGGGCGATCGCCGCTCAAGAAGCTTTCAAAGTCACGCACAACATCCGTTTTGAAAATCTGCCCAAAAATCTGCAATTCAAATTTGCTAGGGCTGGTGTGCGTGACGGAATGCGAAATGTTCTAGAAACCGCAAAAGTATTTGAATCCATCCCCGCCCAAATTCGCGCCCGAGGCCCGGAAGCAGTTCGCGAATTTTGTCAAGATAAAGATTGGAGTCACATTCAAGCCCGCGTTAATGGAGGGGGAAACGAAGCTGCTAACGGGATTTTTGAATATTTTTGGGTGAATCGCGCCCGTGGTGGTAAAGACGTGACGGCGGAAGAATTAGCAGCCGCCAAGCAAGTTTTAACGGCTGCTGCTTTTAAGGCGGCGGTTGCCGAAATCGTTGGGGCAGTCGCAAAAGGGGCGATCGCAGCAGCAGTAATTGAATTAGTATTTTCGATCTTAGAAAACTCGCTATTGTGTGTTGAAGGCAAAATTACTCAGTCCCAATTAATCGAACAAGTGGCTGCAGATACTGCTAAAGCTGGTATTGCTGGCGGTGCAATTACGGGCATTTTGTTAGCACTTTGCATGATATTTCCTCCCATTGCAGGAGTTTTAGGCGCTGCTGCGGTGCCGTTGGCAGTTGCTGGTATTGGTTTTATGGGAATTCGTGCTTGGGAAATTTTTTGTCATGGCGATCGCCTATTTGGGATAACTGAACAAGCACAAAAAATTCTGGGAATCAACGAACCGATCGTTGAAATCCAACCCTAATAATAAAATCTGATTAACGGTTTGTAGTGTGGACTTTAGTCCGCAGCTTGAGAGCGGACTAAAGTCCACACTACGAACAAATCTTATCGCAGTAGATCGACCGGACGTGATATTACCTAAAAACTGCTGTAATTATGCCAGAAATTAAGAAATCAAAAATACCAGTCGCAATGACGATCGCGGGATCTGACAGTGGCGGCGGGGCCGGGATTCAGGCGGATTTGCGGACTTTTGCGTTTCACTGCGTGCATGGTACGAGTGCTCTGACTTGCGTGACGGCTCAAAATACCTTGGGAGTGATGCGGGTGGATGCGATGGCTGCGGAGGCTGTGGCGGCTCAAATTGAGGCGGTGGTTGGGGATATTGGGGTG
>PVWI01000396.1 GCA_003003725.1 filamentous cyanobacterium Phorm 6
TAATTATATCGACAAGTTACAAGCTAACGGTGGCACTGAATTGCTCAACGGCATTCAAGCCGTGATGAAGTTTCCGGCTGCACCAACGGAAAGGTTGCGGAGTATTGTACTAATTACTGACGGTTACATTGGTAATGAAAATGAAGTGCTAGCCCAAGTGCAGCAGAGTCTGAAACCGGGAAATCGACTTTATAGTTTTGGTGTTGGCGGTTCGGGAAATCGGTTTTTGCTCAACCGTTTGGCGGAAGTCGGAAGAGGCACGTCTCAAGTAATCCGTCAAGATGAACCGTCAGCGGAAGCGGCTGAAAAGTTTTTCCGCCAAATTAATAATCCGGTACTGACTAATATTCAAATTAGTTGGGAAGGAATTGGGGAAAAACCGGAGATTTATCCGATCGCCCCGCCAGACTTATTTACCAGTCAGCCGCTGGTTTTGTTTGGCAAAAAGACCGATCGAACTAACGGCAAACTTCGCATCCGCGGCACTCAAGCGGGCGGCAAAGCTTACGAGCAGATTTTACCTGTAAATTTTGCTCAATCCGGCGGGCGACAGCGGGAGTCAACGTCAGTCGCAGCAACGGCTACGGATTTTGGCAATGCGGCGGTAGCTCAACTTTGGGGGCGATCGCGCATTAAATATTTAATGAATCAAATGTTTGGCGGCGACACTAAATCTCTGGTGGAAGCTGTGACTAATACTGCTCTGACTTATCACTTGCTGTCGGAATACACCGCTTTTGTGGCGGTGAGCGAAGAAGTGCGAGTCGATCCAGATGGATCGCGCCGTCGCGTGCAAGTGCCTGTAGAATTGCCGCAGGGTGTCAGCTATGAAGGTATTTTCCAGCGGGATGAGGACGAGCAAACTAGGGGCAGGGTTCGCAATCTTACCCCGATTCGCGGCCCGGTACCGGTGAGTCCAGCTCCTACTGTCACGGAGCAAGCCCCTTACAGCCAACCACGAGCGCAGAAGCCAAAGGCTTCTCGTTTGCAAGTAATTAGTGCCGAAGGATTGGATGCAGGGACTCGGGCCGCTCTGACTCAATACCTGCAATCTGTTAATCTCCCAGCGGGGGTTAGTGGTGAGACGGTGTGGGAGTTATGGGTACAAGATGGCCGCGTGACGCGAGTGGCGATCCTCTTCGTTGGCGCAGCCCCCGTAGGGGCGGGCTTCGCTAACGACACTCAAACCTCGACGATGCAAGCAACTGACGCCATTGAGAGTCTCAAGGCAGCCTTGAACTCCTGGCAACCTCCCGCAGGATTCAAGGGTACGCTACGCTTGAAATTGCGGATTAATATCGATGTTAAGCAATGACTATCTATGTCACGAAACATTAACTTTTAATTCAAACATACCGAAACTAGGTTCGCTACCGCGAGAACTATCTAAAATCTTTATTAAGAGATCACGTTTGAACAGAAAGTAATGTTAACAGAAGTTATACCGTTTGATGCCAATGCTGAAACAGTCTAATTTTTCTAACAGTAGAATTTCTGAAACAACCTGAAGAGTAAAGATTTCTCGATCGAACCCCCACCAATCAGAGAAGGTATCCCGCCCTATGGAAGTTAGCGAACTACTCAACAATTACGAAAAAGGACAAAGAGACTTTGCTGGAGCCGATCTGGGCGGGGCAAACCTCAGCGGAGCAATCTTAATCGGAGTCAACCTTTCGCGAGCTAATCTTTCCGGGGCGAACCTCAGCAGAGCGTTTCTTACCAAAGCAACACTCAAAGGCGCACAGATGCAAAGAACAAATCTGAGTTTTGCCAAAATGGGCGAAGCCAAACTCTCAGGCGCAGATTTGACAAAAGCTAATTTGAGCGGAGCTTTTTTGGTAAAAGCAAAGTTACCGAGAGCAAAGTTAAGTGGCGCAACTTTAACCGGCGCTAACCTGCGGAGTGCTGTGTTGTGGAATGCCAATTTGTGCAGCGCTGACTTGCAATTAGTTAACTTGCTGGGCGCAAATCTGATGGGAGCTAATTTTAAATGGGCAAATCTTTATGGTGCAAAGCTCAACAGTGCCAAACTTTTTGGTGCTCAATTAACCGGAGTCAGTCTGCGGCGAGCGCAGTTGACAGGGGTGAATCTCTGCGGTGCAGATTTGAGCGGCGTCAACGTCAGCGAAGCTAAATTGATGGGAGCTAATTTGGAAGGCTCGAATTTGGCGGGAGCAAATTTCAGCGCGGCTCAGTTGCGGGGCGTTAAATTGGCGGGAGCAAACTTAACTGGGGCTAAGTTTAGGGGAAGTTGTTTGATCGGGGCAAATCTGAATTGGGCAAAGCTGTGTCAAGCAGATTTGATGGCGGCAGATTTGAGCGAGGCGACGTTAATAGGAGCTAATTTAGATAATGCTTTGTTGGCTGGAGCTATTTTGCCGGAATCTACTAGGCGCTACTTTTCCTTAGCTGGGGCGTGCAAAGTCAATTCTTGGGAAGTTTCGGAAGTTAAGAATTGGTAATTGATAATTGGTAATTGGTAATTGGTAATTGGTAGTATCAAATCCGTTGATATCGGATCTAAAATCCTTATGACAGTTAATTTTGGGGTGGTGCTGGTAACTGCTGCATCGGAGGCGGATGCGGAGAATATCGCTAAAACTCTAGTTGAACACAAGCTGGCTGCTTGTGTGAGTTTGTCGCCAATTCGATCTATTTATACTTGGCAAGGCGAGATTCATTCCGAGTCGGAGTGGCAGTTGGTGATTAAAACTGATTTGGCTAAATTTGAGGCTTTAAAAACAAAAGTTCAGGAACTCCATTCCTATGAAGTTTCCGAAATTATTGCCATTCCGATTGTCGCTGGCAGCGAGGCTTATCTGAATTGGATCGGACAATCTTTAGGTTAGTAGTGAGGACTTTAGTCCTCAATTATCCAATGAAGAAGGATTGAAGTCCGAACGATCAAACCAAAACATCAAGGTTCGTAGTGAGGACTTTAGTCCTGCATTCTACAATGAAGAAGGACTGAAGTCCGAACGATCAAACCAAAACATCAAGGTTCGTAGTGAGGACTTTAGTCCTCAATTATCCAATGAAGAAGGATTGAAGTCCGAACGATCAAACCAAAAAATTCAGGTTCGTAGTGAGGACTTTAGTCCTTGATTATCCAATGAAGAAGGACTGAAGTCCGAACGATCAAACCAAAACATCAAGGTTCGTAGTGAGGACTTTAGTCCTCAATTATTCAATGAAGAGGGACTAAAGTCCTCACTACAAACGGTCGGAAACCTACATATTTTGACTGGTAGGGCCGATGACACCGACTTTGTGGCGAAAACTTAGTTCGCCGCCGAACCAGCCTGTAACGCCCAGCAAGGTGGCAACGACGACCGACAATCCTAAACCTGTAAACACGATCGGCTCAGCAGCATTTCCTTGGCGCAACACCAAGTTAATCAGCGAAAGTACCAGAGCCGCCACATTGCCGCCCATGTGCAACCAACCGGCACTGCGATCGCGCACTCTTTTAATTCGTGTAAAATCTAAAAAGCCCGTGATTCCCGCCAAAATCCCCGCAGCAAAACCGCTACCAATCAGCCAAACCGAAGCTCTCGCCCAAAACGGATCGCTTGTCAGCCAATAACCGATATCTGTACCGGCGGCTGCGACTAAAAAGGCTACAGGAAACACGATCAGCACGGGGTGGAGGGGATGGCCTACAACTGAAACTGTACTCGTAATGCCGGCGTCGCGATACTCTGTGTCGTCACTTTCTAGAATCGGCGGAATATTGGGATAGGGCGTACTATTTGTTTGATTTGTTTCCATGATTTCTAGCGATAAATTTTGTACAAAACCCGTTTTTATTGGATTGAAGTTAATCCATAATCCGATCGCCATTTTCGTCAACGCGCATCTGCCGAACTACGTCGGAAATTTCCTCGGCGTCTTTGACGTGGTGCAAAGCTTTCTTTTCCCCATCCGGTTCTTCTACGATGAAATAAGTCGGAACTGTAACTACATCTCCCGTGATGTCTGGCACGTGATCAACTGCTAATTGCTGAGCTTTTTCTTCGATGCTTTGCGGTTCGTCGGAAATGCGATCGCCCGGATTGACAGTACGGCGCATATCTTTGCCCGGTTTGTCGATACTCATAAAACCTCTCTGGTGTTTCTAATTTTTTGCTGTAATTGCTACTATTTAACAAAAAATCTCCGGCCGCAAACATCTCCCGAGGGGTGGAAGTTTCTGTTAGGGCGATCGCACATCGCCTCTTTCTGTAGGTAGAGACTTTTGGGCCCGTTTGGGAAACAACCTAAGCTAAAATCGAAGCATTGCCTTCTCCTTCCCTTGAAATTGCCCATGAAAAGTTATGACTGGATTGTTGTCGGCGGCGGGATTACGGGTGCAGCGGTGAGTTACGAACTCGCAAAAAAAGGTTTTTCTGTGCTGCTTTTGGAACGAGATGCTATTATGCAAAATGGTACTCGTTTTAGTTATGGCGGCTTAGCTTATTGGTCTGGCACGACTGATTTAACTCGTCAATTGTGTGCCGAAGGTATCGAACGCCACCGCAATTTATCGGCAGAATTAGATGCCGATACGGAGTTTCGCGAGTTGGATTTATTGCTGACAATTGATAGGGGCGACGATCCAGAAAAAGCGGCGGCTAATTACGCGCATTTTGGGACACCTCCGCAG
>PVWI01000397.1 GCA_003003725.1 filamentous cyanobacterium Phorm 6
GATGTTAGACAGGCGAAGCCTGCAATTGCTGTTTGATCTTAGAATCCCCGCGCGTTTACGCCGGGGAGTATGTCAAATCATGTCCGTTCGATTGACCGCAATAAGTAAAGTTCGTAGTGCGGACTTAAGTCCGCTCTCCGGCTGCGGACTAAAGTCCGCACTACGAACGAAGCGTTTTTGTTATGGTAATCAACTGGAAATGACATAGTTATCAATCGCTAGCTGCTGTTTCCAATTTCTCTCCAATCCTCGGTTCCGTACCATTCAACAAACGCTGAATATTGCTCCGGTGCCGCACTATTACAAATACTCCGCCCGCAATTCCAAACAATATATAAGCTAGTGGTTGATTTAAGGCAAACATCAATCCAGCAACGCTAATTGCTCCGATAATCGAGCTTAAAGAAACAATTCTGGACACTGCAAAAACAATTCCAAAAATCCCGAAAGTTCCCAAACCAACTGGCCAGTACAAACCGAGCAAAACTCCCAAACTCGTCGCCACAGATTTACCGCCGGTAAACCCCAGCCAGATAGATTTGCTGTGGCCCAAAACAGCAAACAAACCTGCTAAAGTTGCCATCCAAGGGATGATTGTTGCAGTATTTTCTAAATTTGCGGCGGTTGCTAGCTGGCTGGTAAACTCTAGAGAGTAGATGTAGCGGATTAGGCCGATCGCACTTACGCCCTTCAACACGTCAACCAGCAACACCCCCAACCCCGGCCACTTCCCCAAAGTCCTGAGTACATTAGTCGCACCAGTCGAACCCGAACCCACTTCGCGAATATCAATTCCTAGCATCCATTTACCCAAGGCGTACCCAGTCGGAATCGATCCCAGCAAATAAGCTGCTATTAACAATGCTGCATTTAAACTCAACCACCCACCCATAATAAATTCCATCCTTGATTACTTTTGAGGACTAAAGTCCTCACTACAAACTTTACAATAATTCTTTAACCTGATGCCCTCAAACATCTCCCTAAATTAAATTTAATTCTTGGATCACAAGAAATTAAAACTAATTTATGAAGATGTCTTTGCTTCCTTCTTCCTTCTTCCTTCTTCCTTCTTCCTTCTTTAAAATCCTTCTGCTGGGAGGTGACATCTTCCTAAATTTAATTCTTGGATTACAAGAAATTAAAACTAATTTATGAAGAGGTCTTTGCTTCCTTCTTCCTTCTTCCTTCTTCCTTCTTCCTTCTTCCTTCTTCCTTCTTTAAAAATCCTTAGCAGTCATCAAACTTTGCGGATCGGGAGCAAAGGCTAGCCACAGCGGAAATTGCAGCATTGACAAACTAATTAAATCCTCAGTTTCATCAATCACAATTAACGGCAACTTTCCATCTCTCACCAGTCGATCGGCTTTTTGAGCCAAAGCCTCCGCAGACTCAAACATAATAATGCCACGTTCTGGACCAAAATCGCTGCGAGTAATGCCCAAACAGTCCTGCAAACCCCGACGCCACTCTCCCAAACGTTCGGGGCTGTTTGCGAGCACCAAAGTCCGTACGCGTCCGCCGTAGACGCTTCTGAGCACAGAAATAATTGTCGAAGTAATCAAGATATTTTGCAACCGCGAACCCATAGTCCGCAAAGCGCCCCTTCCTCCTTGGGTGAAAAACCAGTTAGAAACTCGTTCCGCGTGGATTGGTTCAAAGGTGCGGCGGAGTTGCCAAGGCGGGCCGTAATAGTCGGGGAGAGTCCGGTATTGATCGAGAATGCGGCGAATTTGTTTGGCTTGTTCTTGAAATCCCTGTTCGGCAAATTTGGGATTTACTGCTGCTGAGGATTGAGATTCGTCGGCAGAAATTTGCTTGGGAGTTTCTTGCACCGGCGGCGTCAAATCTAAGAGTTCGGCGGTGGCGGCTAAATCCTGCAAACTCCCGACTAGATAGTCTTTGAAACCCTGGACTCGGATTGCTAAATCCTGGGAAACGCCGGCAAAAGTTGTCCGCATTTCCTTTTGAATTCGATCGCGCCGCCGTTCCAATTTTTCTACTTCGATTTGTAGGGCTTGTTTGCGATTATCTAGTTGAATCAAGCCGTCTTGTACCAAACGCCCGATCGACATTTGAGTCTCGCCCAACGTTTCTAAAGCCTTGGCTTTGTCAGCCTCCAAGGTGGCAATTCTTTCAGTCAAATCTTGTGCTTGCTGCTGCAATTCTTTGACTCGCAAAGCCAACTGTTCGGTAGTATTTTCAGGGATGTCTGTTACCGTTTCTGCGGTTGCTGTTGGCTGGGAGTCTGTGGTTGGCGAACTTTGCTCGATCGAACTTTCTGATGCGCCATCGTCGGGATTGGCCCCAATTTGGGCTGCGGCGCTTGCTTCGTCCACGAATTGGGCGAGGGCGCTATCTTCCTCGTCCCAGGGGTCTGCTTCTGGCGCTCGTTGGGCTGGCACTTCTTGAAGGTCGATCGACAAATCCCCTGTCTGAGATGGAATTTGGTCATCCGTCTCATTCACAGGTGAAGTTGGTTCGCCATCAGCGGCTGGTTGTGTTTGCGGTTCTTGGGTTGGAGATTCGTCTGGATTCATGGGAAATTTGGTTCGGCTTGGGGCACGGAAAAGTTAAAAATTTAAAATTAACAACTTTTTCAATTTTGACGGGGACAGCGCTGTTCTAAGCAAGTCTGTAGCATTTTACGATCGAACAGAACCGGTAGAAAGTGAATGCTGTTAATTTCTTTGAAATAGAACAAAATTGGCACAGCGGGCCAAAATATCCGCCAATTTTGCCATTCTCGGAAAGGAAACTTGCGGATTAAGTTGGACGATCGATAAATGTCCAAATCGGTGAGGGTGAATTGTAGCCGGATGGTGGCGGCTTGGTACATCAGAAACAAGCCGAACAGCGCCAAGGGCAAACTCACCCACTTCTGCACGAACAGCAGCGGTATCGCCGCCAGTAACAGGACTGTGGGAATCGTGAAACTCGGGGCGAGTTCGATCGTACTTGTCGGCGTAGTCGCAGAGGTAGTTGTAGTCATGGGCTTAAGTTAAACGAATTTTGTCAATAGTTTATATTTTACCGTTTCCTAGCTTACAAGCCTTTGAGTACGCTAGAGCCCGTGCCCTGAAACATCAGCCAAGTCATCAAAAAGTTAACCACAAAAATAGCCAGCAAAGCCGTCACCACCGCCGTCGTAGTCGATTGTCCGACGCCTTTTGCACCGCCAGTGGTCGTCAAACCCCAGCTAGTACCGATTACAGCAATCAAACCACCGAACACAAAAGCCTTAATTGCCGCGCTGCAAATATCCCACAAACTCAGGAAATGGCGGACTGATTCTAAAAACACAGTTTGAGAGATGCCGTACATTGTCGTCGCAATCACCAGTCCGCCGGCGATGCCCGTCACGAGAGACAATATTGTTAAAATTGGCAGCATCAAACAGCAAGCGATGACGCGGGGAATTACTAGATAGTCGATCGGGTCTGTTCTGAGCATCAGCAGGGCATCTATCTGCTCTGTGACCTGCATCGTGCCAATTTCCGCCGCAAAAGCCGAACCAACCCGTCCCGTCACGATCACGGCTGTTAAGACGGGGCCGAGTTCGCGAGTCAAAGACAAAGCCAAAACGCCGCCGACGACATTCCCGGCGCCGAGATTAATAAACTCCCTCGCTACCTGTATCGTGAATACCATGCCGACAAAACCCGCCGTCAGCAAAGCAATCAGCAGAGATTCCGGGCCGACTGCTGCCATTTGGTCAAGGGTGTTGCGGCGGTTAATTTTGCGAGTCAGCAAGTGCAGCATGACTTGGCCGCCCAATAAAATGGCTGCAAACAAGCGCTGACTCCACAAACTGAGGCTCGATGGTGTGGTGGTGCTCAAGGAATTTTGACTGTAGAACAACTGCAAAAAATGAGATATATCTACAAATCTTAAACAAGTTTTCTCTCTAACATTTAAGATTTTTGACGAATTGGTCGCGGAGGGCGATCGCTGCCTATCGTAGAAAAGGACAAGTTTTGTTTGCTTGCACCTTTCGGCAGTTTAGCTGAATTTATTGACTCTTATGAGCATTTTCCCTAATTTTCTTCGCTCTTTACTGCTAACGAGCCTGTTGAGCTTTGTCGCTCCCTTATTGTTAATCGGTGCAGGATTGACTTGCTTTTCGTTAATCGGCCTCGTGCCTGCTCTCCAAGGAGTTGGTCGTTCTGGGGAAGACCTGATTTTGCAGTTCTTAGCTATTTTCGGCAGCGGCTGTCCCCTCCAGGGATTTTTGGTAATTGGTCTAACTTTTGGTTTGGTGGGTGCTTTGTTTGATACTTATGCTTCTTTTGGGCATTCGCGCTGGGGTTAAACGTGTTTCGATACAGAAAATCCCTAGGGACATAACGATGTTGTGTCCCGCAAAATGTATTGTGTTAAACTTAAATCTGCAATGGTTGGTGAGGAAACTTGGCAATACCGAGTCAGGGAGCTGGAGGAAATGGAACTGCATCGGAATTTGGAGACTTAACCGGGATGACCAAGAATTTCAAAGGTGGTACAAGCCCCCGGATTTATCCGTGGAATCAATCCAAAATCTAAAATCTAAAATCCTCAAGCCCCCGCATTTATCCGTGGGGTCAATCTAAAATCTAAAATCTAAAATCTAAAATCGATTGAC
>PVWI01000093.1 GCA_003003725.1 filamentous cyanobacterium Phorm 6
GAGTCGCAGTTCCCGTCGGAGTCGGAGTCGGAGTCGGCGTCGAAATTTCCGAAGGAGTCGGCGTCGAAATTTCCGAAGGAGTCGGAGTCGAACTTTCCGAAGGCGAAGGCGTCGGCGTCGGAGTTCCCGTCGGAGTCGGCGTCGGCGTCGGAGTTCCCGAAGGCGTCGGCGTCGAAATTTCCGAAGGCGTTGGAGTGGTATCAACAATAGTTAAAACAGCACTAGAAATCGATCCTAAATCGAATCCGTTAGTGGAATTTCTGAGAGTTAAATTAACAGTTTGATCGCCTTCTATTTCCGAATCATCAATAATTGATACCGTGAATGTTTGAGAGGTTTCGCCAATACCAAAACTCAATGTTCCTGCTGTTTGGTTGTAGTCGCTGCGATCGCCAGCAGTGCCATCACTGGTGCTGTAACTGACATCAGCCGGATTATCTGCATCGGTACGAGTAACAGTAATTGTGGCAAAATTACCGTTTTCATTAACTCTGTAATTGGTAGCACTAAAATTAAATGTACCTGCCTTGGCTACGTTGATATTTGCTGCTGCTGAGGCGGTAGCAACTCCGTCGCTGACGCTGTAGGTGAAGCTGTCGAGTCCAAAAAAGCCGGGGTTTGGAGTATAAATAAAAGAGCCGTCATTATTAAATGCGATCGTCCCGCTGTTGGGATTGGCGACTAAATTTGCTGTTAACAAATCTCTGTCTAAATCGCTGTCGTTGGCTAAAACTCCGGTAGCAGCAGGCACGTTAAGAACGTTACCGTGAAGGGTGTTGTATGTGTCAATTTGTGCGATCGGTTCATTGTTAATAACATCGATCGCAAATGTTTGATTTGCTGAAGTATCGACGCCGCCGTTATCTGTACCGCCGCTATCTTTCAGGTTTAAGGTGATATTAGCACTGCCGATCGCACCTATTGCAGGCGTAAAAGTCAATTGTCCCAAAGAGTCGATCGCAGGTAATACACTAAACAAAGCAGCATTGTCATTCCCCGCCACTTGAAAACTAACAGTTTGTGCAGACTCGTTAGCGGGGCCTGGAAAAATGGCTGTAGCCCATCCAGGAACGGTTTGTGGGCCTGCGTTGCGATTGAGAGTGCGATCGGGCCCTTTGACAAACGAGGGTGCGTCGTTGACTGGATTAACTGCGATCGCCGATGTTATCGCATTAGTGCTAAACGGAGTTGTTCCCCCTGTGACAGAAGCATTGACACCCGTTGTACCGCTAGCGACTCCGTTACTTCCATCCCATGCCCGAAAGGTAATTGTCGGTTCGTTTCCGGGGGTGCTGTAATAGTCTGGGTTGGGTAAAAAGCGGACTCTCGCAGGCGTTTGTAGGGAAACCCGCGTCAGGTTAATGTTAGCTTGCGCCGAAGTAGTATCGTCCCCTAGAAATAGGAAATTAGGAGTTTCGTAAGGATCGATCGCACCGCTAAATGCAGCATAATTTCGCAGCGGCCCTGTTAGTATAATATTGCTACCGTCTGAAAGAAAGTAATTATCTCCTTGAACTCTCAAAGTATAGTCATTAGCATTATTGGTGTTATAACCAACATTTTCGGCGGCGACAAATAAGCCCTTGGGTTGTCCGCCTGGGTTAGGAGTAATGTCGTCTCCCTGTGCAAAAATATTACCGGAAGTTGGAGATAGTTGCTGGAAACCGATTTCAATTGATTTGCGATCGCTCGTAACGGCAATAATGCTAAAACCTGCTCGATTCTGATTAGTGCGAGATTCTGATATAATTTGGAGATTAAAAGATAGGCTAAAGCCAGAATTGCGATTTAGCGGTGGAAATGACGGATTTAAAGGATTATTTGTATAGCCAGCATAGATGCTATCGGCAGCAGTGCTATTTAAATTAATTCCATTTCCGCTCAATATTTCGGAAGCAGTATCGGCAGGAGAAATAGAATTTAAATTTGTCAAAGACAGCCAATTTTGTGAACTGGGTGTATTGCCAAGCGATCCATTATAAAGAAGACTAGGGCCGAGCACTGTCGCTGAAGTTTCCGACAGGGTGTCGAAATTTGTCCAAGTATTGCCGTTAGTTGAAAATTGCCAATTGCCGTTAGTATTGTCTGCAGCGGTGACTGCAACACCCAAAGCATAGCTATTAGCATTGTTACTTCCTAACTCGCTGGTGATGGCTAAAGGAGTAAAACCTGTGTTAGCTGCGTTGGTTGTATCTTCATTAATTGGGAGGAGTGTATTAAAATTTGAATTTCCCAAAGTCGGAGCGTTGTTAAGCTGCGGGTTGCGGAGACTGTTAATATAAATAGTGTTGATTCCGCCGTTGGGCAAACCGATCGAACCAAGGCTGTTTACCGCATAATTAGCAGTTCTGTTAACCCCGCCAAGAGCGCTGGAAAACTCGACAGTGCCACCGTTGCTTGGTGCGGGAATTTGTACCTTAGCTGCACTGCCAAAGGCTCCGTGGGTTCCCGATGTCCTCCAGGCGATCGCATCTACTGTATCGAAATTTGTAGTGCTAGTATTATCAACATAAACAACATCTGAAGCCGCGAAATCCCCATCAAAATTTCCGACGGGTAGCAGCTTTGTCAAAAATCCACCTTCAAGGCTCAATCTAATGTTCCAATCATTATTTGTTCCCAACGGTATGGGGTTGTAGGCAATCTCTTGATTGGCTGGCGAACCGCCGATCGCAATTATTGTACCTGCTTTAAACACAGGAGCAATACTCGCCATATTCGTAAATTGGTAAGCTGAATATTTGGCTGTTGTTGGAAGAGTTGAGTCGCCGACAAAATAGCTCTGAAGCTGGGTAGCTGTTAAATCTTCTGTCAGCAGTAACTCTACATACTCGTTACCTGTCCAGTCTCCAGTAGCGCGCCGGAATTCGTTGATGATGATCTGTCCCATATAGATGCACCTAAATTTGAGATGATGATTTTAGCTATCAACTACTGTGATTTTTTAACAATTACGATAATTTATTTTACGTAATTAAACTCTCAGTAGTTTATACGTACAATCGCCGTTGTATGTGATTTTGGGTACACAAATAATATCTTGACTGTCGATCGGTGTCAAGTATAAAGTTGGGATGGGGAGCATCTCCGGCTTTGCAACACCGGATTTTTTTCCCACGGGCTGAGCATCCCCGAAGAGCAAGGGGTTTACCGCCATAGAGAGTATCATTGCCCTCACCGCCCCGCATCGAGGATAATTGCTTCTGTCCCCGCTACAATGCCGTTGCACAGACTTTGGGCATCTGTAACGGCAGCATCCAGAAAGGCGATCGAACTCACAACTGAACTGATAAAATTTGGCACAATACACCTCTGGTTAGATGACCTTACGGAAACTAAGATGTACCAAATTTACCAAACTCAGATATTAAATGTCATCAGTAGAATTTCGGGAATCTTCCTGCAACCAAGTCACCAAATCTGAAACACTTTCAAAACCAAACATCGCATCTCCTAAATTCTCTAATTCATCAAGGTTTAACTCGCGGATGCGCGTTTGAATGTCGGGAGAAAATTCACCAATTAGCCGCCTCATGTGCAGCACTATTAATTCTGACTTACCTTGTTGAATGCCTCGTTCTATTCCTTGTTGGATTCCTCGTTCTATTCCTTGTTGGATTCCTAAATCTATCGCCCCTTGTTGATCTTGAATCCAAAACTCTTGTTTTTCCAATTCATCTAAGTCTTTTTGACTCAGATTCGTGTCGTTAGCAATCTGAAAAGCTCTCTGAATTTCTGGCACTACAACCATTGTATCAGGAGCAGTTTCTAAGTTGCTGGTATTTTTGATAAAATAAATCCACTTGTCCGTCAGGGTTGTCAAATCCGATAATTCTTTCTTAAATTTAGGCAGTTCGATAAACACCAACTCAATCTCGCTATCGGGATAATCGAACAGCCGTTGCGTTTCTTTGAAAGCAAATCGCGAAATTACTTCCGATTGATTGGGAAACATTTCAAAATCTGTGATATTCAAAGCAATTACCGGCCTGAGTCTTTGATAGCGCTCAGCTCGACGTAATTGCAGGGCATAGGTTTTTGCAGCATTGTACAAAACCCGCTTGCCAAATGCCGGCACGTTCAAAACTTGCATTTCAATAATGACTGTCGTACCGTTATTGATTCTAGCTTTCACATCTAAGTATGTATCTTTGCTGCCAAAAATTTGCCCAGCTAAATAAGGATCGATGATTTCTAAATCTTCGATAACTGGTTCCCCTGCATAAAGCATCGCATTCAAAAAACTGATCAGGATTTCTCGGCTTTCGTTAGAGCCGAATATCTTCTTAAACGCAAAATCTATTTTTGGATTGATAAAGCTCATAGTTTTTATTTACGGAGGTTTTGTCAGTCATTATAAACTATCAGACTTAAGATCGATCGCCTAACAGTTCTTTTGCTACCAATCCCTTCTGAATAGCGAGTACAGCAGCTTGAGTGCGATCGCGCACTTCTAACTTTTGCAAAATCGCGTGAACGTGCACCCGCACAGTCCCCGGAGCAATGTACAATATTTGTGCAATTTCCTGATTGCTTTTCCCACCAGCAACCAAAGCCAAAATTTCCTGTTCCCGCTTCGTCAGCGGATTGTCTAAAACTTCCGATTTTCCCCCGACTTTCACAGGTTCAGCATGAGTAAAAACTGCCCTAATTTCCGCAGTTGCACCCTTATCCCACCAAGAAGCACCCGACGCTACCGATCGAATTGCCAAAACCAAAGTTTCCGCCGCAATTCCCTTGAGACAATATCCGTGAGCACCCGCAGCCATCAACCTTTCAATTAACGATTTTTGCGAATGAGATGTTAAAATTAAAACGGGAATTTCTGGATGCTGCTGCTTAATTTGGCGGCACGCTTCAAGGCCACCAATTCCCGGCAAACCTACATCCAAAACCACCACATCCGGCAAGTATTCCTGAGTCAATTCTACCGCTGTTTCGCCATCTTCCGCCTCGGCAATTATTTGCAAGCAACTTTCCTGCTGCAATCGAGTTTGCAGTCCCAACCGAAACAGTTCGTCGTCTTCAACTAGGAGAATTCGTAAGGGAGAATTAGGTTTCATTGGCGGAGATTGCTGGTAGTCGGAATCCAAACAAAGCACCGTGGGGCAATTTGTTTTCTGCCCAAATTATACCGCCGTGCGCGTCAATAATTTGACGAGATAAGTATAATCCCAACCCCGATCCTTTAGCTTGCCGATCGCTATTTCCTTGATAAAAACGCTCGAATAGGTGCGAGAGTTCCCCATCGGTAATTCCCAACCCGCTATCGAGCACTTTCACTACCTGATAATTTGAATGAGATGCCATCACAATTTCTACTTTGCCGCCTCGGGAAGAATGGTTGAGCGCGTTTGTTAGCAAATTAACAAAAACGCGCTGGAGTTGGACTGCATCGCCGTTTACCCACAAGGAGCGACGGAAATCTGACTCTCCGTAACTCGTACTAATATAAACTCGGCGCGCCGCCGATAAATCTGCGAGTGTGGCGATTACCTCTGTTGCTAAAGCTACTAAGTTTACAGGAGCAAGTTGCAGTTTCAAACCTTCAGTATCGTTGCGGTAAACATCCAACAGGGTTTCTACTAATTGTAGCGACATTTTGTGCGATCGCGCCATTGTTTCGAGAACCTTTTGCTGATGGGGAGTGACATCGCCAAATTTAGCCGATTTAAAAGCTTTAATTGTTTCTATCGCCCCCAGCATCGGCGTTTTCAAGTCGTGAGTCAAAGTAGACACAAAATCCTCTCGGATGCTGGCTAGCTGCTGCTGAGACTGCAACTGAGCTTTGGCGATCGCGATCGCTTCTTGGTACTGCTGATTGCGATCGCTCAAATATCCCGTCACTCCCAAAGCCATAATTGCGATCGCTCTATTTGCAAAAGTTGCTAGGGCGATCGTTTCTCCAGGAGGGATAAACACATTCAACAGAGTCAAAGCTGCCGCTACCAGCGTAATTTGTAATTTCCCCAACCGACTCAAGCGCGAATTTGCCAGTATAATCGGCCCCGTGTACAAGTATCCAAACAGATACTCCGAGGGAGTGCTAAATTCCAGCGCGACCACAATAGCAAACAAAATGGCGATCGACCATCTTCCGCGCAAATACTTCTCTTGAAGTAGTACATTTTGGGGGATTTTTAATAAGCTTTTAAACATTCCTAATCAATCCATTTTAAAATGACCAGTCCCGGAAAGATTGACCCTCAGAAACCGGGATTTTTTACCAAAAAACTCAATTATAGCCATTAATTCCGCTAAAAAGCCGATTTTTTGAGTCGGAGTGCGTAAATCCTGAAATATTCCGTACATTGTCCCCTCAAAAATAGCGTTTAGACAAAATCTATACCTGCAAGTATAGATTCTTAACATCATCTAAACGCTCGCCTATTAGTAAAAGTATATGGCAGACAAGCATAAATCCTAAACAGTAACTTATATCTTAAGACTAATTATCAAACACCCCAAACTTCTGTAGAGTAATGAATAAAAGTAAACCTAACCTTGCGGCCTACGGGAGTCGTTCATGAGCTTTGCAGAACCAAAACTCATTCAAGTACCGATCCAATTCAACAGCAGTTATTGCGGCATAGCACTAAGTGCCATACAATTGCCCGATCACTGCTATTGCTTGGGATTAACAAGAGAAAACCGATTAATTATAGCCAGCGAAATTCCAACGATTTTCTTCGGAGATCGTATTTTAGCAGTAGCAATTAATCGGGCGATAGGCTGCGAACTAGAAGTAACCTTAAAGAAAACTCACCCCGTTTTGTGGACTTCCTTCCGAAGCCATTTTCCGAGGAGTGAAGCGCATTTATTCAACAACGAGGATTTTTTAACTAAGTTATGCTGCAAGGATTAATTCAAATTGCATTAACGCTAATCATTTTAATCGGGATAGCGCCCGTCTTCGGCAACTACATGGCGCGGGTGTACATGGGAGAACGAACTTTCCTCGATTCCGCCATGAAACCAGTAGAACAACTGATCTATAAAGCCGGCAACATCCGTGTTGTAGATTCCATGACAGGCTGGCAATATGCGCGATCGCTATTATACAGCAATGTAGCAATGGGGATATTTGTATTCTTAATTTTCATGCTTCAGGGAGTGCTGCCTTTAAATCCCACCAGCCTCAGCGCACCAACCTGGGATACCGCCCTGCATACAACAATTTCATTCCTCACAAATACTGACCAACAGCATTACTCCGGCGAGACAACATATAGTTATCTATCGCAGTTAACTTTGGGTTTTTTAATGTTTACCTCAGCCGCCACAGGTTTAGCAGTAGGAATCGCCTTTATTCGGGGACTGACCGGCCGCCCGTTAGGTAACTTTTACATCGATTTAATTCAATCAATTACTAGGATTCTCCTGCCATTATCTTTAATAATCGCCTTGCTATTGCTAATTTCAGGAGTACCCGAAACCCTAGCAGGGCCACAAGTTGCCACCACCTTAGAAGGCAGCACCCAAGTTATTGCCCGCGGCCCAGTCGCTCACTTTGAAAGCATCAAACAACTAGGAGAAAACGGCGGCGGATTTTTCGGGATTAACTCGGCTCACCCCTTAGAAAATCCCAACCCTTTTACTAACCTGCTGGAAACCCTAGCAATGGTTTCAATTCCTGCCGCACTCATTCATACCTACGGCAGATTTGCCAACAACAAAAAACAGGGATGGCTAATTTTTTGGATGGTATTTATAATTTATGTTGGCTTGATTGGCATTGCAGCAGTTGGCGAATATCAAGGGAATCCTCAAGTCAATAATTTACTGGGTTCCGTGCAACCAAATTTAGAAGGAAAAGAAGTTAGATTCGGTTGGGCTGAAACTGTACTTTGGGCGGTGACTACGACTGGTACAATGTGCGGCGCCGTGAACGGAATGCACGATTCTTTAATGCCTCCCGCAGGTTTTGCTACTTTGTTTAACTTGTTTTTGCAAATCGTTTGGGGCGGACAAGGAACCGGAACAGCTTACTTATTTATTTACCTGATTTTGAGCGTGTTTCTCACCGGACTGATGGTGGGTAGAACACCAGAATTTTTGGGACGTAAAATTGAAAAGCAGGAAATTGTTTTAGCCAGCGTGGTTTTGTTAGTTCACCCGATCGCAGTTTTAATTCCCGGCGCCATTACCCTCGCCTTTACCGACAGCTTGAGCGGCATCAGCAACCCTGGATTTCACGGCATCTCGCAAGTGATGTACGAATACGCTTCAGCCGCAGCTAACAACGGTTCTGGCTTTGAAGGATTAGGAGATTCTCAACCCGCAGCAACAGGACTTTGGTGGAATTTAAGCACCTGTTTTAGTTTGCTTTTAGGGCGCTACGTTCCAATTGTGGCGATGCTGTTGCTAGCTGACAGCATGACAAACAAACAACTGGTTCCCGAAACAACCGGAACACTCAGAACCGATTCCATTTTATTCACCGGCGTCACAGCAGGAGTAATTATAATTCTCGGCGCGCTGACGTTTTTCCCTGTCCTAGCTTTGGGGCCAATTGCAGAAGGATTTGAAATTAGTAGCGCTAAGTTGGAACCAGCACCGATAACTGCACCCACAACACCTTTAGCAACACCAACTCCTCCACCTCAATAGCGAAAAATTGTCAACCTCACCCTCCTCTTTCTCCGTGTTCTCTGTGTCCTCTGCGGTTCATTAACAATCCAAATTATGGCTTCTTCCAATACCCCTAATTCTCAGAAAACTTCCCATTCCAGAGGCCCTCGCGAGTCTCGCAAGCACACGCCCAAAGCAAATACAAAAGGGCTTTATCAAAGAGCTTTTAAAGAAGCTTTTATCAAGCTAGATCCGCGGGTGATGCTGAAAAATCCAGTGATGTTTGTGGTGTGGGTAGGCACAATTGTGACTGCATTATTAACGATCGACCCCACGCTGTTCGGCCCGGTTCCCGGCGAAAATCAGAGAGTTTTCAACGGTTTAGTCACATTTATTTTGTTCTTCACTTTGGTGTTTGCTAATTTCGCGGAAGCGGTAGCAGAAGGCCGTGGGAAAGCCCAAGCAGATGCCCTACGATCGACCAAAGCCGACACCACAGCCCGCAAACTCCTACCAGACGGTTCAATTCAGGAAATTAGTTCGACATCTTTGAGACGCGGCGACCAAATTAAAGTGATCGCAGGCGATATCATTCCTTCCGACGGCGAAGTGATTGCGGGTGTCGCATCGGTGGACGAATCTGCAATCACTGGGGAATCGGCGCCGGTGCTCAAGGAACCGGGATCGGACATCGCTAGTTCCGTCACCGGCGGTACGCGCATCCTCTCGGACGAACTAACGCTGCGGGTGATGTCCGACCCCGGCAAAGGGTTTTTGGACAGGATGATCGCGCTGGTGGAGGGCGCAGAACGCTCGAAAACGCCGAACGAGATCGCGCTGACTGTGCTGCTGGCGGTGCTGACTCTGGTGTTTTTGATTGTGGTGTCAACGATTCCGCCCGTGGGTAATTACGTGAAAACTCCTGTGGGCGTGGTGACGCTGATTTCGCTGCTGGTGGCGCTGATTCCAACAACCATTGGCGGTTTGCTGAGCGCGATCGGCATTGCGGGGATGGATCGCGTTGCTCAATTTAACGTCATAGCGACCTCTGGGCGCGCCGTAGAGGCTTGCGGTGACGTGAATACGCTGATTTTGGACAAAACGGGGACGATCACGCTGGGCAACCGTTTAGCCGAGGAATTCATTCCGGTAAACGGTCATTCGCTGCAACAAGTGGCGCAGGTAGCGCTGACTGCGAGTGTGTTTGACGACACTCCCGAGGGAAAGTCGATCGTCCGTTTGGCCGAAAAGTTGGGCGCAGTCGCCCAGTTCGATCGCGAAAACGCTCAAGGATCTACCGGGCTTGATTTTTCGGCTAAAACGCGGATGTCGGGAACGGATTTGCCCGATGGTACGGAGGTTCGCAAGGGTGCGGTGGATGCGGTGAAGGGTTTTGTGCGATCGCGCGGCGGCAATTTCGGCCAGGATCTCGATGAAGCTTACGAGCGAGTTTCGCGCTTGGGAGGCACGCCGCTAGCTGTTTGTCAAGGTAGCGACACCTACGGAATTATCTATTTGAAAGATGTGATTAAACCGGGAATTCGCGATCGGTTTGACCAACTCCGAAAAATGGGAATTCGCACCATCATGCTCACCGGAGATAACCGAATTACAGCATCAGTAATTGCCGACGAAGCCGGAGTTGACGACTTCATAGCCGAAGCAACTCCCGAAGACAAAATCGAAGTAATTCGCAAGCAACAAGCCGAAGGCAAATTAGTAGCAATGACGGGAGACGGAACCAACGACGCACCCGCCCTAGCCCAAGCAAACGTCGGACTCGCGATGAATTCTGGAACCCAAGCCGCCAAAGAAGCTGCAAACATGGTGGACTTAGATTCTGACCCCACAAAACTCATTGACTTAGTGACAATCGGCAAACAATTGCTAATTACTCGCGGCGCGCTAACTACGTTTTCCTTAGCCAACGACATTGCGAAATATTTTGCAATTATTCCGGCAATGTTTGCTCCAGTTGGCGCATTGAATGTGATGGGTTTGGCTAGCGGACAGTCAGCGGTTTTGTCAGCATTAATTTACAATGCTTTGATTATTCCCGCTTTGATTCCCCTAGCATTAACTGGGGTTAAATTTCGACCATTGAGCGCCAATCAATTGTTGCAGCGAAACATTTTAATCTACGGATTGGGTGGAGCAGTAGCGCCGTTTATCGCCATCAAAGTCATTGATGTGTTGATTACCGCCGTCGGGTTAGCATAGAAGTTCGGCAACGGATTTTGTAACGTATTTAATTAACCGATAAAATGGAGAGTCAAAAAAGGAACATTAATCAAAAGAGACGTGATATGATGTTCGGTCGATCAACATAACAAAAATGGTTTGTAGTGCGGACTTCAGTCCGCTTTCATGCGGACTGAAGTCCGCACTACGAACTTTACTTATTGCGGTCAATCGACAGCACATGATATGAGGTATTTATCAAGTAATTTAAGTAAAAGAAACAGAGGGATTATGAAACGAAACAATTTGCTAAACGATGTTTTACCTCGCGATTTTCAAGAAACCATTGAGTTAGGACAAATGCTGTGGCAGCGCCACCCAATCCCGGTGCAGCTATTTCTAGTAATGTGCTTTAACTTGATAATAGCTCCCGCTGTGTATGCCGCTACGGATGAAACTTTAACTAAAAAAGCTGCATGGGGTTTAAGCCTTTTGGGTTTAGTAATCATCGGACTCGCAGTTTATTTGTTTACTGTAATTTTCCAACCGGAAAGATTTTAAGCAAATATCGAGATTGAGATTCTGAGAAACCGGGTTTTTTACCAAATCTGCGGGCTAAAACGAAATATTTTCGCAAAAACCCGGTTTCTGGGCCTCCTTCTTCCTTCTTCCTTCTTGCTTCTTCCTTCTTTTCACCCTGAGCGAAGCCGAAGGGCCATCTTCCATCTTCCATCTTCCATCTTCCATCTTCCATCTTCCATCTTCCATCTTCCATCTTCCATCTTCCATCTTCCATCTTCCATCTTCCATCTTCCATCTTCCATCATTGAGATAATTTATGAGAGAATTAATCAGAGCAATTCGCGTGACTTTAGTTTTGTGGGGAATCACCGCCGTTATCTATCCATTAATCTTGCTAGTAATCGGTCAAATAGCTTTCCCCTCCCAGGCAAACGGCAGCTTAATTACAAAGCAAGGAGTTATAGTCGGTTCATCGCTAATCGGTCAGTCTTTCACGTCGGAAAAATATTTTTTGAGCCGTCCCAGCACGACAAATTACAGCAGTTTTGCGACTTCAGATTATGACCCAACAAAGGCAGATAATTTAAGTCAGAGAACAGGTGTTTCAGGAGCTAGCAACCTTGCTCCCAGTAACTCCGATTTGCTGAAGCGGGGGAATGAGAAAGATGGTTTTCAGGGCGTTCAAATTGAGATAGACCGTCTCAAACAAGCTGGAATCCAACCGATCGCCGATTTAGTCTATACTTCTGGTTCTAGCCTCGATCCGCACATTAGTGTAGAATCAGCTAGCGCCCAAATTGAACGGATCGCAAAAGTGCGATCGATCAATCGCAATCAAGTAGAAATCCTGGTGTCCAAGAATACAGACGGCAGGTTCCTCGGCATTTTCGGCGAACCGGGAGTTAACGTCCTCAAAGTGAATTTGGCTCTTGATGGTTTATAATACTCAGTAGTCAGTAGTCAGTGGTTAGTTGTTATTGGTTAGTTGTTATTGGTTATTTGTAGCAACCGCCAACTGCCAACTGCCAACTGTCAACTGTCAACTAACAACTGCCAACTGCCAACTGTCAACTGTCAACTGTCAACTGCCAACTGCTATGATTCACTCTAGCGAACTCCCAGACCATCCAGACGCAGTTTACGTCCAACCGAATCACGATTACGATCGCATCCGGCGCCGGGGAAAGCACAAAATTTTTATCGGTATGGCCCCCGGTGTAGGCAAAACTTTCCGAATGCTGGAAGAAGGACACAGGCTCAAATCTGAAGGCATTGATGTCGCGATCGGACTATTAGAAACTCACGGGCGCAAAGAGACAGTCGCTAAAGGCGAAGGACTGGAAATAGTGCCGCGCAAAACAATGCAGCGAGGGGTAAAAATTCTAACAGAAATGGATACAGAAGCTGTCATAGCACGCCACCCTCAGCTAGCATTAGTAGACGAACTGGCTCATACAAACGTTCCCGGTTCTGTCCTAGAAAAGCGTTATCAAGATGTCGAGCAAATTCTGAATGCTGGCATTGACGTTTTTTCTACCCTCAACATTCAACACATAGAAAGTCTCAACGATTTAGTAGCACGAATTACCGGAGTTACCGTCCGAGAACGAGTGCCCGATCGCGTTCTCGAAGAAGCAGACGAAATAATCGTTGTTGATGTCACACCGGAAACATTAGAAGAACGGTTGCTAGAAGGTAAAATATACGCTCCTGAAAAAATTCAACAATCTTTAGAAAATTTTTTCCAACGCCGTCATTTAATTGCGTTGCGAGAACTTGCTCTGCGGGAGGTAGCAGATAGTGTTGAAGACGACGCAGCAACTTTAAAAGGTCAATCTTGCAACATTCACGAACGAGTTTTAGTATGCGTTTCAACTTATCCCAATTCTTTGCAACTGCTGCGGCGAGGTGGGAGAATTTCTAACTACATGAATGCTCCCTTTTATGCTTTGTTTATCGAGAATCCCGATCGCTTTTTAACAAAATCTGAAAGCTTGCACGTTGAAACTTGCCAGAAACTGTGCCAAGAATTTAACGGGCAATTTCTGCGAGTGCAAAATTCAAACATCGCCAAAGCAATTTCCGATGTAGCTCAAGAGTATCGCATTACTCAAATTGTCATCGGCGAAAGCCAGAAATCCCGCTGGCAATTGCTGTGGAGGGGTTCATTGACTCAACAGTTAGTGCGATCGCTCAAAAACGTAGATTTGCACATCATCGCTACCGATAAAAGTGGGGCTCCTAATTAGTCAGTTGACAGTTGACAGTTGACAGTTGACAGTTGTCATTAGTCATTGGTATAACAACTGTAACTTTCGGAGGATAGCAGACTCTAGCTGGTGGCGGATGCGCCAGAAGCTTTTACCTGTCAAAATCGCACTTGTTAAACCTGATAAAAAGTGCGATCGCTATGGTAGATCATTACATTCTCAACTTACTAGCGATTGGCATCCTCCTGTTGACAGTCACCTTGGGCTCGGGATGGATTTCGCGATTGCCGATATCTTATGCCTTAATTTATCTAGTTGTCGGTATCGGATTGGGGCCCTACGGCGTCAAGCTGATTGACTTGCGTCCCGAAGCTCAATTTTTAGAAAGACTTACAGAATTTGTAGTTATTGTTTCTCTGTTCAGTTGCGGCTTAAAAATGAATCGTCCGCTGCAACTTTGGGCCTGGAATTCTACAGCGCGGCTGATCGGTTTTCTAATGCCAATTTCGATTTTTGCTGTTGCGGCGATCGCTCATTGGTTTGTGAAATTAGATTGGGGGCCGGCTATTTTATTAGGAGCAATTCTCGCTCCCACTGACCCTGTTTTAGCCTCAGAAGTTCAATTAGCTAATATAGACGATCGCGATGAATTGCGCTTTGGCTTAACATCGGAAGGCGGTTTGAACGATGCTTTAGCTTTTCCCTTCGTTTATTTCGGCATTTATGCGCTAAAAGATAACAACTGGCCGAACTGGTTTTCGCAGTGGGTAGCAGTTGACTTGATTTGGGCGATCGCCGCAGGTATCGTCATGGGCATTTTAGTAGCGAAAGCCGTCACCTGGATCGATTTAAGACTCCAACGCTACAGACCGGCCGACGAATTAATGGAAGATTTCATTGCCTTAAGTACAATTTTGATCGCCTATTCCCTGACAGAAGTAGTCAACGGCTACGGATTTCTGGCAGTTTTTGTAGCAGGAATTGTGGTGCAGCGGAGTTACCGCGACCCCGAAAAACCGCTTTCCCAACTGCACTTTACCGAGCGGATCGAAAAATTAATGGAAGTAGCAACTATCTTATTACTAGGTTCGCTTCTGCGCCTAGAACCTATGCTAGCATTTGGGGGCTACTCTCTCTTAGTAGCTGGATTGTTGATTTTTTTAATTCGCCCTGTGGGAGCTTGGATCAGTACGATCGGCAGTCCTTTGCATCCGGCCAGCCGTTTGCTGTGCGGTTGGTTCGGCATTCGGGGCGTCGGTTCTATCTATTATCTTACCTATGCTTTTGGTAAAGGTTTAAAAGGCGAAACCGCCGAGAAGATTGCCTGGATTACCTTTACAACGATCGTGATTTCTGTGATTGTCCACGGCATCAGCGCCACCCCGTTAATGAACTGGTACGATCGCCGAATTAAACCAAAAGTCCCCGATTTAATTTAACCGAACTAACACACAAAGCAGTTTCAATAGGTTCGTAGTGAGGACTTCAGTCCTTCTTTCGGAGGACTTTAGTCCTCACTACGAACCACTCTTATTAAAGGAGACAGGAGATTATCGAAGGCCTAACCAACTAATTTTCTATGTATTCTAGGAGAAACTAGACGAATCGTAATTGCTGCAATGAGCAACGCTGTCAAAGGTAAATATACGATCGCCGATTTGAAAATCTTGATACCGAATTCAAAGGTAAAAGCCAGCCAAAAATAGTGCATTCCAGCATTGTGCAAAATTTTCCATGCCCGTTGACCTATCCACACTGCCGATCGCTCAAAAGATGTTACAGTCATTGCAAACAGGAACACGTAGCCCAATATCCCCAGAGGGTCAAACCCGGGCGACGCGCCAGAAGTTACAAACCACAAACCGCAAAGAGCGATCGCGTGATAGGTATGCGACACAGCCATCGATAGCCCGAAATAGCGGCGATTTGTTAACAGCCACTGTGTAAATATATTTTGCCAAAGGCTGCGAAGTGAAGAAGCAACAAAAGCACATAGAAATAGAATAAACGAAGTACGAGCAGTTGCTCGAATCGCCAACCGCATCGCTGTCTCATCAACGCCGTAAATCAGCCAAATCACAGCAAGTATAATCCCAATTATCAGCGCAGACAAACCAACAATCTTCCATCCTGCAATAGCAAATTTAGTTTCTTTCATCCTGGTGAATCCTTCCAATAAATTATCATATCCTGTACGCTCCAACACCACGCACAAATAGGTTCGATCGTTCGGACTTTAGTCCGCACCAATTCAAGCACTAAAGTCCGAACGATCGAACCTCACGCACAAATAGGTTCGATCGTTCGGACTTTAGTCCGCACCAATCCAAGCACTAAATTCCTGACTACGAACCTTTTGACTGCAAGTAATCGATAGGACACGATCTCAGTACGTACTAAATTTAGCGATCGCCCATTGCCGCTGTCTTGCCCAATCTTCCCAAAAATGTCCTAATCTTCCCAACCTTCAATCGGAGAGGGAGAGTTGTGAATTATTTTGTTAACGCTGCGGGCGATCGCTCACCATTTGCTATTGCTTCTCCTACTGCTTGGCTCAACAAGAACCATTGGGGAAGCCAGTGCGATATTGATGTTCAATTCTTGTTTGAGTTTGGCGATTGCTTGGAAAATGCCTGGAGGTTCAGGGTTCAGACGAATATCGACATCTACCGTGGAACTGCGCCATCCAATCAGTAGGGTACTAGCACCGCCTGTAAAGTAAATACAGCCTGAACCCTGAGCTTCTCTACCCAGGGCATAAGTCTTTCTATCTTCTGATAGTCAACGTTTGGACGCATATTCGGCACACAGATTTAGACTTCTATCGCATCATTCGTTTGTTTGCAGAGTTGTTATGCCGTTTTCTACCTACATCTCCAATCGACTAATTTTTGTAACTCTGAATATAAAATATCTTTACCTCTTAAATCAGCGAGCCATCTTTTAGGAATTGCTTTCATTCCATCGCGTATTCCAGCTATCCCACCCGCCACACACGCCGTTGTATCTGTATCTCTACCCAGAGAGATAGCAGCTTTTACAACCTCTTCGTAAGTATTTTTTTTCATCGCCCATTTAGCAGAACGTAAAGTATCAACCACATAGCCACTTCCCTGCCCATCAATACTATCGTCAGGTCTTACTGCCCACATTAGTTCTGCATATTCGTCTGAGTCTTGACCATAGATTTCTTTGATTCTGGTTACTGCCTCTTCCCAAGAATTGGCTTTTCCCTCTAAAGTATACCTAGCCCACAAACAGTATAAAGCACAACATATTTGCGATCTAAGATGTCCATGAGTCACAACTGACTGTTGATGAGCATCGTTAACAAGTTCTTCATCACTACCTTTATGCCATAGTGCCAGCGGCAGAACTCTCATTAATGAACCATTGCCATTGGCTTGTTCATTAGTTTGTCCAGCTATTGCTGCCTTAACTCCTAATCTTAGTTTTCTAATAGCTTGACCTGTTTGAATGCCAACATCAAACACATTGCCATCCACTGCCATATACCCAGTTTCATACCAATCAACTAATCTCGTGCCAAAATTGTCAATATCTAATTTTCCGCAATCCAGGAGGGAAGACAACAGAACAAGTGCTTGTGCCCCATCATCAGACCAGGTTCCAGGTGCGATAGTTTTATGCGCTCGATCGAAATAGTCAGGTGGGGTAAATTCTATTTCCGATACAGGAGGAATTTCAGTTTGTGCATGAAACTCATAAGGTACACCAAGGGCATCACCTATCAATAGCCCATAAACACCTCCTTCTATTCTTTCTTTGAGCCTTACCATGAATTTATCCTAAGCGATCGTATCCTTATAGGAAACATAACAAAGTATTCTACGGAAAATTTCCGTATATCTACCCAACATAGGGCGATCGCACTGAAAGTTTCTAGATAACATACCCAATTCGATGTAATACCCCGAAAGTTTCTGGATCGAGCCTTCTAAAAGCATATTATACAGAAAAATTTAGGGAGCAATTTAAAAGGAAACCCGTATCAGGACAGTTGCCGCCAGAAGCGGTTGATGGTGATACCCACGATCGCGATCGCTCTTTCAAACCATATCAATATCTATGGGAGCACCAGCCAAATCGTTTCTATAAGCCTTTGGCGTAGTTTTAACCTGTTGGCGAAACACTCTAGTAAAATGACTTTGACTTTGAAAGCCGACTGCAAGACAAATTTCCACAAGAGTCAACTCCCGCCGCCCTAGCAACTGCTTAGCTCTGTCGATGCGACATTTCATTACATACTGATGAGGTGTAAATCCTGTAGATTGCTTGAACAAACTCGCAAAATAATGCGGACTAATCTGCACCGCACTACTGAGTTTTTCCAAACTTAAATTACCATCCAAATTTTGCTCAATATAATTGAATACTTGCCTGAGTTGATACTTGCACAACCCGCCCGTATAGTTTTTAATTTCAGGATTAAAAGAACAGTAGCGCCTCAGCAAATGCACAGCAAGCGCTGTCCCCATTGACTCTGCATACAGGCGACTGTCTGCGCCTCCGGCTGCTAATTCTTGCTTCAAAGCCAGCCCCATATGCTGAATTAACGGATCGCACAGGTGCAACTGCGGCACCAACTCAATTTGATCTGCATTCACAGACTCAAAAGCAGCGCGAGCAAGCATTGCAGGCGCGAGAAACAGCTCAATTAATGGAACTTCGCGATCGACCAAAGTTCTCGGAAAAGTTTCAGTAGCAGGAATAATCGCAATATCGCCGCTGGCATAATCTACCTCTTGCCAACTTCCATTAAACATAAAACTCGCCCGAAAATCATTTTCAGCAATGATGATAAAATGGTGTTCTAAATCAGTTTCCGGCATTTCGTCAGCAGGTTCTAGCTCGTAAATGAGATTCAAACCATCCCATCCCAATTCAAAGCTAGAAAGGAGGTGCAAATGCGGTGCGGGTTCATTATTAGACACGGCTAGTACCGACTTTGATTGACTGATTGTCTGCGATATTTGTAGGGACACGGCACTGCCGTGTCCTTGCCCAGATTTGCTGTTAAACTGGTTTCACCCCAACTAATAAAGCGAGTTCCCGCCACTTCCAATAACAATCTACCTCACCAAAACCAATTTCCCTAAACCAGCGCAATTGTGTTTCCACATTGAGCAATTTATTAGACGGATCGTCGGGCGAATCGCTAATACCCAGCGCCTCTCGAAACTTCTCATGTAAAGCCTTTGTTGGGGACGATACGTGCTCCAAATTGCCAAAAATGCCTCCGGGTTCCAAAAGCTCGAAAATCTCGGTGTAGAGGGCTAATTTGCGATCGTCCTTTACGTGATGAATCGCAAAACTAGAAACGATCGCATCAAACCGGCCCAAATCCGGCAGCGGTTCGTCAAAATTGTGCTCGATTACCGTGACATTCTTGTCATCAGCAAAGCGAATTCTGGCTTTTTCCAGCATTGTCGGCGAAAAGTCGATCGCCACACATTCAACATTCGGGCGATCGCACTTAAGCAGGCCCAACAACCGTCCATCACCCGTACCCACATCCAGAATGCGGCGCACAGTTTTCGGCACCTCCTCCAACAAAACCGCCTCACCCTCAGTGCGGTGAGGAATACCATCAGCCTTAGCCAGATACCACAAAGCGTGTTCCGCCGAAGTCCAAAGATTCACTTGATTCATGATTTTTTACTCCTGATAAATATCGCCGTTTTTGTGCGTAAAAATCCAACTATTACCGTCAGCTTTAGCAATTAAATCATCATCGGGATAATTTGCTGAATCTCCCGGAGTGCGATCGCCAACTTCCAGATAAACCACATCATAATCCGTGCGGTTAACCAAATGATGTCCATCAGCATTTCCCGCCGGAAAACCCGCAGCCATACCCAATTTTAGCACTTGTTCTCCCAAATTTGTCACCAAAGTAACTTCCCCTTCCAGAACATAAATAAACTCATCTTGACAACTATGCCAATGCCTGAGAGCAGAACAACTTCCAGGCGCAAGCCTCACTAAATTTACGCCAAAATTCTGCAATCCCGCAGCATTACCCAAGCGTTTTTTAACTCTTCCCGCAATAGCAGATTTAAATTGCTGAGGATAATTAGAAGTCTTAATTTCCGCCACATTTTTAGGATCGACAATCATATTATTCCCTATTTAATTTGAAGTAATTTCAATTCTAGAGTCGCTGTCAGTTCCTCGTCAATCTGGCATCCCACCTCCGACTGCCACCCCAAGCCCTGAAGAATGTGTTATAAATATTGAGATTCATTAAGAAATATTGCTCAAATGCTCCTTTCCCCCTCTGGCGCCAGCAAACTCAAAGAATCTTTAAAAGAAAAAGTATTCTTTGGGAATGAGCCAACCCCGGAACTCATAGCCATCTTACTGATTTACTTCGTCCAAGGCATTCTTGGACTAGCTCGTTTAGCCGTCAGCTTCTTCCTCAAAGACGAACTCGGCATGACTCCCGCCGAAGTATCAGCAATGATGGGTGTTGTCGCCCTACCTTGGATTATCAAACCCTTGTTCGGCTTCATGTCCGACGGTTTGCCCATATTTGGCTACCGCAGACGCCCTTATATCGTCCTCTCGGGGCTGCTGGGAACAGCAGCCTGGGTGGGGATGGCTATGATCGTACACACGCCACTGGCCGCCACAGGGGCGATCGCCCTGAGTTCCCTCTCCCTCGCCGTCAGCGACGTCATCGCCGACTCCCTCATAGTCGAAAGAGCTAGAAAAGAATCCGTCGCCGACGCAGGTTCCCTGCAATCCTTATCCTGGGGCGCATCAGCCCTCGGCGGACTAATTACCGCCTACCTCAGCGGCTACCTGATGCAACACTTGGGAACCCAAACCATATTTTTAATAACCGCATCTTTCCCCCTAATCGTATCAGCAACAGCTTGGTTAATTCACGAAGAAAAAGTTAACAAACAAGCCCACTTTGACACAGTAAAAAACCAATTCAAACAACTGCGGCAAGCTGTTACCCAAAAAACAATTTGGTTGCCCACCGCCTTTCTTTTCCTGTGGCAAGCCACCCCAAGCTCCGACTCAGCCTTCTTCTTCTTTACCACAAACGAACTAGGCTTTCAACCAGAATTTCTCGGTCGAGTACGCCTCGTCACCAGCATTGCCTCCCTCCTCGGCATTTGGCTGTTTCAGCGCTTCCTCAAAACAGTGCCATTTAGAGTAATTTTCGGCTGGTCAACAGTCATTGCAACAGCCTTGGGCCTGACTACATTATTATTAGTAACTCATGCCAACCGAGCATTAGGAATAGACGACCAGTGGTTCAGCATCGGAGACAGCCTGATCTTGACAGTAATCGGACAAATTGCATATATGCCAGTGCTGGTACTCTCAGCGCGATTGTGTCCTCCCGGTGTCGAAGCTACATTATTTGCCGTGTTAATGTCAGTCACCAACTTAGCCGGACTTTTGTCCCACGAAGGCGGTGCACTTTTGACCCACTTACTCGGAATTACCGATCGCAATTTCGACAACCTCTGGCTGCTAATAGTCATCACCAACCTCTCCACACTGCT
This sequence comes from filamentous cyanobacterium Phorm 6, assembly GCA_003003725.1. Taxonomy (GTDB): domain Bacteria; phylum Cyanobacteriota; class Cyanobacteriia; order Cyanobacteriales; family Microcoleaceae; genus Microcoleus. The sequence continues at coordinate 21,032 of PVWI01000093.1, forward strand.
ACCCCTGCCATTCCTAAATTGGCTTCCCGCAGAAAATGCAGAAATCAGCGACGAAAACAATCAACAATCACTCCCCCTATTACAACCAGAACTAGGAGGTGCCAAACAAGGCGGACAGAACTTCATACCCGAATACTTTCCCGACTTAGTACCGACAGTCAGGTCAGAAAAACGCACCGCAGATAGCTAAAGAAGTCATTAGTCATTAGTCATTAGTCATTAGTCATTAGTGATTAGGAAGAATTCAAAATTTGGGATTTCTTCAATTTTGACTAATGACCAATGCCTTTGTGTCCCTTTCCTATTGTCCCACTCTCCCACTCTCCCACTTTCAGCCTCTCTGCGCCCTCTGCGGTCTCTGCGGTTAAATCAATAAAAGCTTATTC
>PVWI01000398.1 GCA_003003725.1 filamentous cyanobacterium Phorm 6
GGGCTGGGGGGGGGTTCCGATGGGCGAACCGGAACCGCCTCTGTTACTCCCGCCCTAACATTGGGGGAGGTTTCCAATGCCGGAATCCACCACCCGTGCACGGTTTCCACCGCCCCTGTTTTAGCTGGAATTGGCAGCCAAACATCTTGATATTTCAACTGAAAATCATCTGGCGTAGTTTCGATCGCCCGCGCGGGAAAAAAGATAAACTTACCTTGCGCCGCAAATAGAAATACACAAGCAGCAGAATAAGCGATCGTCAAAACTATCCCAAAAGTTATGAGGGGTTTAGACAAAAGAAATACCAGTAACTTGTTCATAAAAAATAGGGCACGCAGGGAATTAAAAACAGGTCAAAAGCTAATGGCAAATGATTATTTCAAATGATTAGCTTTCGATCGATTACTAACTTCCGCAGCAGCGTTCCGCCAAATTTCAAAAATTAAGGTAATTTTGGGCGACGCAAGTGCCAATTCGTAGACTGTTCGTAGGCGTGAGCCACTTGAAACAGCCGAGATTCCTGCAACAGATTACCAATCAGTTGTATGCCGATCGGCAGTCCTTTATCATCAAATCCGCAGGGCAAACTCAAAGCTGGTAAACCAGCCAGATTCACCGGAATAGTCATCAAATCTGACAAATACATACTCAGGGGGTCGTTAAATTTTTCGCCTGCCTTAAAAGCCGTAGTCGGAGCAGTGGGACACACCAAAACATCAACTTGAGAAAAAGCCTTTTCAAAGTCTTCTTTAATCAAAGTCCGCACTTTTTGAGCTTTGAGATAATAGGCGTCGTAATATCCAGCCGACAACACGTAAGTGCCGATCGCAATCCGACGTTTAACTTCCGCACCGAACCCTTGAGAGCGAGTTTTGGCATACATATCCAAAAGATTCTGAGGATCTTCCGATCGGAAACCGTACTTCACTCCATCATATCGCGCCAAATTCGCCGAAGCTTCCGAAGGAGCAATAATGTAGTAAGTGGGCAAACCGTAGCGGAACCGGGGACAAGAAACGACTTGAATTTCTGCGCCCAATTGTTGAAATTGTTCGATCGCCTTAGTAACAGCATTTTAAACCGCCGAGTCCAACCCTACACCAAAAGTTTCTTTAATTACCCCTATTCTAATCTGACCTTTGGGTCGCAAACTCGGCCTCAAAGCTTGGGCGTAGTCAGGAATTGGAACATTAAGACTCGTGGAATCTCTCGCATCGTAACCTGCGATTGCGCCCAACAAAATCGCCGCATCCTCAACAGTCCGACCAAAGGGCCCGATTTGATCCAGAGAAGAAGCATAGGCCACCAAACCGTAGCGAGAAACCAATCCATAGGTCGGTTTCAGCCCCACCAAGCCGCAAAACGATGCTGGTTGACGGATCGAACCCCCAGTATCCGAACCCAAACTCACGACGCATTCTCCGGCTGCTACGGCTGCGGCAGAACCGCCAGAAGAACCACCGGGAACACGCTCCAAGTCCCAAGGATTCGCGGTAACTTGATAAGCAGAAGTTTCTGTCGAGCTGCCCATTGCAAACTCGTCCATATTCGCTTTACCCACAATCACCGCACCGGCTGCGTGGAGTTTGGAGACGACGGTTGCATCGTAGGGAGGCACAAAATTCTCCAAAATCCGGGAGGCGCAGGTTGTGGGAATGCCGTTGGTGCACATATTGTCTTTAACGGCGATCGGAATGCCGGCCAACAGCCCAATTTCTTCGCCTGCGGCGATTTGGGCATCCACTTTGTGGGCCTGCGCCAATGCGTTGTCTGCCGTCACGCACAGAAAGCTTTTCAACTTCGGCTCTAGCTGGGTAATTCGGTCTAATGCTTCTTGAGTAATTTCCACAGCCGAGCGTTCTTTATTTACCAGTTGTCGGTGCAACTCGCGGATGGATGCCATGCTCGTACCTTTATCAATTCTACTTTCAGCCACTTAGTCAATATAACGGCAATTGCACCCACTTACAGCCCTTCTTCGCCTGCATCTATCTGTGTGCATCTACGGTGAAAAAAAGCTACATATTTGCCCCAACGATCCCCAGGAAAACTATTCTATCCGGAATTCTCCCCAAAACCAGAGATATATGGTAAGAAGTTCCCGATGCCCCGTTGGAGGAATGCCACCTAAAGCTCACCTAGAATCTCACCTGACGGCAGAGGAACTCAAACTTCGCTACCGGCAGGCACAAAACACCACAGAGTCGCGCCGCTGGCACTTGCTAGTCCTAGTTTCCCGAAATTGGACTATCAAAGAATCAGCCCAAGTCGTAGGTATCAACTACGACTACGCCAAAGAAATTGTCCAGCGCTACAACCGAGAAGGGCCTAACTCTGTGAGAAACCGCAGCGGAGACCGCCAGCCCCCTGCTGCAAAATCCTTGCTGAATCCAGAACAGCAAGAAGAACTGCGAGAACTTCTGCAAAGACCCGCCCCCGACGGCGGCGACTGGACGGGCCCCAAAGTAGCTCGCTGGATTGCTGAAAAGACCGGTAGCGCTCATGTCTGGCCCCAACGCGGGTGGGACTACCTAAAGCGGTTGGGTGGTGACTGGCGGCGTCGGCGCAGAAAGTAGATAGTTTGTCAAATTTTAAAGGGAGTCGATCGCTTTGGCGATACCTCCCTTTATTTTGCTTCTTTTGGCGCAGTATTCGTAGCGTGTGTCGCCATTAAAAATCCCTTGCATTAAATCGACAATTTCACGGCGACGCACATTATACCATCTATAAAAAAGCTTGCTTAAGACAACAATGTTGGGCGGAGTGAAACGGAGGGTTGTTGCCGGGGTTCATTAAAAGAAAAGGTGCGTCGCTATGAGATTGTCGCTCTTTGTGGAGGATTGTCGATGGCGACGCACCCTACGGCTAAAATCTAAAATCTCAAATGGTTTGACTGATTGAACAATAGCTGCTTAGATTAAATTTGGTTGTGTTGAGGATGTTGAATATGCAAGGGTTAAAGCATTTTTGGTCGATCGCCAACAAAATGGCGGCAGTAGTCGCCGGCATCGGACTGGTTCAGGTGTTAACCATCGCCAGTTCATTCTCTCAATCATCTAATCCGCGTTCCCTAGACGAACTCTACAAAATTCGCGATCGGCTCGTCACCGAATTAGAACAACCAGCCTCTCCCTCCCCAGAACCAACCCTGCTCTCCCGCTTAGTTCCACTCACCACCAATCCTCAAGAAAAACTGGTACAGCAGTTACAAGCGGTGGAAGTTCAAATATTAGTAGAACAGAGGGCTAACGACAACTTGCAGCAAGCAGTCCGTTTAGCCGATCGAGCCGCAGAAACTGGACGAGCGCCAAAGCAGTCGATCGCCTCCTCGCAAGAAACTCAATTTTTGTGGAATCAAGCCCTCAACAACTTACAGGAAGTTCCCCAAAATTCATTTTTAGCCCCTCTGACTGCCTCAAAGACTCAAGAATACCGCCAAAATTTAACAGCAGCAACGTCTCAAGTCCAGCAATCAAAGTCCGATTTTTTAGCTGTGGTTGCTCGGGAAAGCGGTTTGTCCGATCGAGCTTCGATCAGCATTTGTCACCTTTCTAGAGAATGCGTAAACCTCCGAGGCGATGTACCTCCAGTCAGTCCGGCCAGCTTAATTAAACTGCCGATTGCTGTCGCCCTGATGCAAAAAGTCGAAAAAGAGAAAATTAGTCTGAATCAGGAAGTATTTGTCAATAGCGGCAATTTCACCGAAGACTCATTGACACGGATTGTGTCTGCGAAGAATTACCCGCTACAGCTACTGTTAGAAGAAATGATCGATCGCAGCAGCAATACCGCCACCAATCAACTGATCGATTATTTGGGTTCCGATTACATCAATCAATTCTTAGCAAATCGCGGCTACCAAGTTACCCGCGTCAACTACAAACTAATGGGCGAAAAAATTATGCCTGCCAACCCCGGTTCTGGCCCCAACCGCATGACTGTCAACGAACTCAATGAAATGATGGTGCAAATTTACAACGGCGAAACACCAGGTGCTAAAGTGTTAGTAGAAACTCTCAACCGCCAGCACGATCGCGAGCTAGGATTTGCCGCCTTGCAAGGAAAGAAAGCTCAGTGGTTGGGTGAAAAAACTGGCGAAAATTCCCTGGTTCTCGGCACAACTCTAGCGATGAGCATTGACGGCGAAGCCTATGTAATGACTGTGATTGACAGCCGCACCAGCGGCGATACACAAATTCGCAATTCTATTTCTAAAATTGCCGATTATATTAGTAAGAATCCCAGTTTTTAACTATTCCGGGGCTGGTTCACCAAAATTATGAATGTGGTTCAGGTGTCAATCCTGGACGGGCTAGGAGCAACATCCCACAAATTCTGCTTTTGATTGCTATAGCAACCGCCAAGACGATTAGGAATTTCTACATTTTAATTGTTGTATCTCAAAAAACAATCAAAGTCTTGTGGAATGGGCTTTGAGCAGCGTTCCGAATCGGCCATTTAAAAGGGCAACAGCTTATCAAGAAGTTCCTTCTTCCTTCTTCCCTCTTCCTTCTTCCTTCTTCCTTCTTCCTTCTTCCTTCTTCCTTCTTCCTTCTTCCTTCTTCCTTCTTCCTTCTTCCT
>PVWI01000399.1 GCA_003003725.1 filamentous cyanobacterium Phorm 6
GGAAGAAGAGAAGCCCGCCCTAATCGAAAGAAACCCCCCCCTACCCACCCCAAAGGGGGAAAGAAAGAAGGAAGAAAGCAATTCGCCTCTGTTGACAGTGACGAATTTGCAGCAGCATTACAGTTTAGAAAGCAATTTATTAGATCAATTATTTTCGCGGAACCGCCAGGTAATTAAAGCCGTAGATGGCGTTAGTTTAGAGCTAGAACGGGGGGAAATCCTCGGGCTAGTAGGGGAGTCCGGCTGTGGCAAAAGTACGTTGTCGCGATCGATCTTGCAGCTTATTCCGTCTACTGGTGGCAAAGTGGAATTTCAAGGAATAAATCTGACTGCGCTGTCTCGGGATGCTGTCAGGAAACATCGTCGCCAAATGCAAATGGTATTTCAAGACCCCCATGCTTGCTTGAATCCGATGATGACTGTGGGAGAAAGTATTGCTGATCCTTTATTGATTCACAAATTAGCTCGTTCAGATGAAGCTAAAAAACAAGTAATGGCAATGTTAGAGCGGGTGGGTTTGACTCCTGGGGAGGATTTCTTTGGCCGCTATCCGGGGGAATTGTCGGGAGGACAACAGCAGCGGGTTTCGATCGCCCGGGCTTTGATTACTCGGCCACAACTGATTATTTGCGACGAGCCGGTGAGTATGCTGGATGCGAGCGTGCAGACTCAAGTATTAGAACTGATGTTGGAGTTGAAGCAGGAATTTAATTTGACTTATCTGTTTATTACGCACGATTTGTGGGTGGCGAGATTTTTTTGCGATCGGATTGCGGTAATGAATGCTGGAAAAATTGTGGAAATTGGCAAGACTAGGGATATTTTTACTCATCCGCAGCACCCTTATACTCAGCAATTGTTGCAATCCGCTCCTTTACTGGCTCGGACTAATTGATTTAGGATTTGGGATTTGGGAAATTTCCGATTAAATTGGCTACAGTGAAGGGAGACTTTTCAAATCATCCCACGGACACCAAGCACTATATGGCAGAATCTGACCTAGGCAGTTTTGCGGTGGCACCGGAAGCCTCACTCGCGATCGCAGCAGCAGATGAGGACATCGAGATCGATCGTCCTACTTCAAGTCGATCGTCAGCATACAACAACTGGTCTGCCGACGATCCCGTGGGAGCTTTGTTCAAGGAAATGGCTCGCTATCCTTTGCTGAGCGCTAGCGAAGAGGTAGAGTTAGCGCGCCGAGTTCAAGAATTGGTAGCCCTTGAGGAACTTGAAAAGGGTTTGAAGCAGGAATTGGCAAGAGTTCCCACAAAAGCTGAACTAGCCGCGGCTATGGGTTTGAGCGAAACTCAACTGAAAAGCTTCCGGTATCAGTGTCAGTCGGCGAAACGGAGAATGATTAGCTCGAATTTGCGGCTGGTGGTTTCCATCGCCAAACGCTATCTCAATCGGGGCGTACCTTTTCTCGATTTAATTCAGGAAGGGGCTTTGGGTTTGAATCGAGCCGCCGAAAAGTTCGATCCTGAGAAGGGTTACAAATTTTCTACCTATGCTTATTGGTGGATTCGCCAAGGAATTACGCGGACAATTGCCAATCAAGGGCGGACGATTCGTTTGCCGGTTCATATTGTCGAACAGTTAAATAAGCTAAAAAGAGTTTATCGGGATTTGAGGCGATCGCTCCAACGAAATCCTACTGAAGCTGAACTTGCCAAAGACATGGAAGTTACTTCGGAACAACTTCGCTACCTCCAGCAAGTACGCCGACAATCTTTGTCTCTCAACCACCGCATCGGTTCGGAAGAAAGTTCGGAACTTTTGGATGTTTTGGAAGATAATGCAACGCAATCTCCAGAATCTCAGATGAATGAGATGATGATGCGCCAAGATATTTTGGAGGTGTTGGACAATATTTTGACTGAGCGGGAAAAAGAGATTGTGGCGATGCGTTACGGTTTGGTGACGGGAGAGCCTTACACTTTAGAAGAAGTGAGTGGTTTGTTCAATTTGTCCCGCGAACGAGTCCGTCAAATTCAAAATAAGGCGATGCGGAAACTGCGGCGGCCTCAAGTGACGGAACGATTGAAGGGCTGGTTGAAATAAGTGAACTAGGAGCCACCTTCTAGATCATTCGGCGGTTGAAACCGCTACTACAGAAACAAAGTCCGCCTCCGCGGACTCAGAAATAATGCTATTTTAATGTTTGATTGTCATTTACTGCCTCGATCATTCGGCGGTTGAAACCGCTACTACAGAAACAAAGTCCGCCTCCGCGGACTCAGAAATAATGGTATTTTAGTGTTTAATTGTCATTTAGTGCTTTGTTTATGTCTTCTGAGGTGATTTTGCGTCCAGCTACGCGGCTCGATGTGCCAGTGCTGTTTGATTTGATTAAAGCATTGGCTGAGTACGAAAAGTTATCTGATGCTGTGACTGGGAATGCGGTAGATTTGGAAAATCATCTGTTTGGCGATCGACCTTTTGCGGAAGCGATTTTAGCAGAGTCTGAAGGGCGAGTTATGGGCTGGGCACTGTTTTTTCATAACTATTCTACTTTTTTGACTCAGCCGGGAATTTATTTGGAAGATTTGTTTGTCCTCCCTGAGTTTCGAGGGCGGGGAATTGGCAAGTCTTTGATAGTTTATTTGGCACAGTTGACGGTTGAACGGGGTTGCGGGCGTTTGGAATGGAGCGTGTTGGATTGGAACGAATTGGCGATCGGATTTTACAAAGGAATCGGTGCTGATGTGATGCCAGATTGGCGGATTTGTCGGCTAGCGGGCGAATCTTTGGCGAGTTTGGCATCAAAGTAATTGTAGATAGTTGCCAAAAATATAGGAAAATTTAGATGATAGTTGGGTTTGATTGGGAGAAGAGATTATGATTATTTGGGTAAACGAGCAAATCGATCCGTCAGGTATTCTGTATGCTTGCATTGCTTGCATCGATGAAACTCAAGCTCAGGAATGCCACGAATCTTTCGAGAAAAATTTGAGCGCAGAACAAAAAGAACAGGGCTGGGTTGCTACATTACGGACTGTTAGCGCTTGGGATGATGTACCTGTTAATGCTTTGAAATTGAATTAATCTCAAATCCGTTGACATCGGAATCATTCATCTCTCTGGGCTCTTTCTCTGCGTTCTCTGCGCTCTCTGTGGTTAAATCATTCCGAAAAAATCGTAGACAATCAAACATATTGCGGTTCAATACGATCGCCCAGATAGCACTGCATATTAGTCAAAAAAAAGCAAGATAATTTGAACACCAATTGGTCAAATTAAAAAAAGTAAACTCTAGAACGAGTTTTAGCTTTACTATTAATTAGTAAAGGCATTTCCAAATGTCAAGTTAATTTTTATGATTGAAACCTTATTTCACGCCTACACGCCTCTAGTGATCTGGACAGGCTTAGGATTACTCTTATTTCGGTTCATCCCAGTTAATTTTCCCAAGCTGCTAAGCTACTTTCTTTATTGGATTGGGATACCGCTGCAAATTCTAGTTTTAGCCCGTCACAGCGACTTTTCGGGTGCTGTGGGATTGACGCCTGCGATCGCCATATTTGTGTTATGTCTGAGTACGGGTATGGCTTGGTTGACTTGGGAGTCATTGCAGCAGCTAAGTGCGCGCCACATCACAAAGCCGTATTTTCAGGGCAAAAACTCTCTGCTCAATTCACTATTGTTAAATTTTAGCTCGTTGACGCGATCGAGCAAAGGCAGTTTCATTCTAGCTGCAATGTTAGGAAATACAGGCTTTGTGGGATTAGCAATCACCCCCGCCATCATCAGCAGCGATAACAACAACTGGGCTGTCTTGTACAGCGTCACCAATAATGTGATCGGAACCTACGGATTTGGTGTATTTATTGCTAGCTATTTCGGGCATTCTGGGCAAAAAAATCATTGGTGGACTCAGCTAAAGGACGTGGTAACAGTCCCAGCTTTGTGGGCATTTCTCATTGGTTTTTTTACCAGAAATATCCCCTTACCAGAAACAGTAGAATCAGGATTGCAAGCAGCAGTTTGGGTAGTAATTGCCAGTGCTTTGCTGCTGGTTGGTATTCGTTTGAGGTCTATTAAGCAATGGGAAAGTTTTGAACTAGCCTTAATCCCGTCGTTACTAAAAGTTGTAATTGTCCCCGTGCTCATAGGATTGGGCGCTAGTTATTTTGGATTGAGTGGCGATCCGAGACTGGTGCTGGTATTGATGTCGGGAATTCCCACAGCGCTTTCTGTGCTGATTTTAGCAGAAGTCTATGAGCTCGATCGCGATTTGTTAGCTTGCAGTGTTGCCATAACTTCTGTGGGGTTGTTGTTGATGCTGCCTTTGTGGTTGGCTTGGTTTAGTTGAATTTGGATTTTCTCGTGTGGGAGTCAAAAACCGGGTTTCTTCACTAAATCTCTAAATTATTATTGTAGAAACCCGGTTTCTTTCCTGTTTCGGTTCAATTAAGGCTCTATAGCAATCCTAAATGAGTCTTCATTCAGTTGACAGTTGACAGTTGACCTGCATCACAGGGGATTTAAGCCCCCACCTTTAGGTGGATTGTTTTTAGGCTGGGGCTTAAATCCCCTGTGATGCAGGTCAACTGTCA
>PVWI01000400.1 GCA_003003725.1 filamentous cyanobacterium Phorm 6
AGATGTGTATAAGAGACAGGCTCCCAAAGCATTAACAAAAAATACGCGACGATTGTAAAAGTCTTCATCAAATTTACCTTGTTCATTTAAAAAGCGGTGTTTTAGGCTGTGAATACAGAATCTTTTGATTTCATCAACTTCATCAGGAGCGTTTTCTTCTACAATATTAATAAAGTTGATCACAAAGAAAACAGGATTAAGTCTACCATCTCCTAATACATCATTTATTATTTCTACTTCCTTCTCATTAAGAAGACGCGTTGCATTCAAGAGGAAAATAACTCCCTGACACTTTTTCAAGTAACTCAAAACTATGTCTGTTTTGTTTTTTTCATCTTCTAACCCCGGTGAATCAATCAATTTTACGCCGTTTTTTAGTAAAGAGTATTTACGCTCAATTTGAGCATTTCTAACATTCTCAAACCTGTCCTTAAATCCTTTATCTTGAATGTTTTTTCTATCATTTTCTGTTAAGGTGAATTCCTCGAAAAAATAACTTTCCTCTAACATAGAAGGTTCTAGTTTATCTTTGTAATAAACAGTAACGTATGGGCTATCACCATAAACAAGTGTTGTTATGATAGGAGTAGTAGGAAGCATTTTAGCTTTCAAAACTTTTTCACCCAGCAAAGAGTTGATTAGCGTACTCTTGCCAGCGCTGAACGTTCCAACTACAAGTACGTTGAATATTCCTTCACGAATTCCTTTGGCTATTGTAGCAATATCCTTGGCATCTGCGATAAGAGATAATCCGGGTTGGTCTATTGTTCCACCTGTAGTTAAGTGAATAGATTGATGTTTCCGCTCGCCGATGAGAACTGAAATATCTTCTAGTACAGAGGCAAGAGTATCGCTCTTTACCTTGATAGATCCATAGCCACTTTCATTTCCTTCGGTTGGTTGGTTGGCAGAAGTATTAGTAGTCATAGTTTTAGTCTCCATTGTTGTATCAAAATTTTCAGCATTACCGTCAGCAGCCATCTTGGCTATGTTCAATTGCTCAAGTAGTTGGCTTTCAGTCTCATCTAGATGTTTTTTCTCTTGTTCATCTGCATATTTTTTCTCCAGTTCATCTGCTTCATTTAGACACTGATTCAGATGAGTTTTCCTTGTCGAAATTTCCTGACAAGCATCTTCAACTACCCTATTCAAGGTGTCAATAATAGTGTTGAATGCTAGAGCAACTTGTTCATCACTGGTCAGAAAATTCTCTAGTGCTTTCTCTAGTGCTGGTACACCAGATACTTCAAGCATTTCGTTATCTATGGGGGTACTTGTACGGGCATCTAAGGCTCCTTTGGCATTAACGTAGAAAACTCGGCGGTTGTAGAACTCTTCATCAAATTCTCCTTTTTCATTAAGGAAGTGATGTTTGAGTTTCCCTTGAGTATAGTCTTTAACCTCTTGAACTCCTTCTTCACCTGCGTCATCGTATACAGTATGGATACGATTGATAACAAAAAAAACATTGTCTAGGCGACCTTTACCCAGTTCTTCTTCAATAAAATTAATTTCTTCAATGCTTAATATTTTTATAGCATTTAATACAAAAATGACAGCTTGAGCATATTGCAAAACCTTTCTAATATTTCTATTTCCAGCCAAATATTGCACAAAGCCGGGTATTTCAATTATTCTGATACCATTGGCTAATAGCGGTGTTTGACACTCTATGTGTACGGAATAAATATTTTTCCAGTAAATATCCAATCCTTCAGAGCAAAAATCTTCAAAATTTCTAAGCCTAACCTTTTCGATAAAAGACTCTCTGCTTAACGTGTGCGGATTATCTTGACCAGTTTCGTAGATGCTAACGTCATAATTATCACCATAGGCAAGCTCAATTGGGATGGGAATAAGACAGGTAGCTGGAAGAATTTTATTGCCCAAAAAAGCATTAATCAGGCTGGTTTTACCACAGCGAAACTCGCCAAGAAACAAAATCTTGATTCCTTGCTCTCGAAAATCCTTGGCACTTCTATCAAGCTCATCAATATTCCTATCAAGTTCTAACTCGCCTACTAAAGCCGAGACAGTCTGTAGAGCAGATATAACAGTTTCTCTGCGTTTATTTACTGAAGAATAATCGCTAATACTCATCTCAAAATCCTCCTGTAACTAGTTGTTCGAGATGCTGTTTCAATTCGGGAACTGTTACACTTACCAGCCTGTCTATTTTCTCTTTCTTAGTCAGTAAATCCTGATGAGATGCGATCGCATCCTTCACACCACTACGAATCTTAGTGATTCCTTCGGTATACAAATCAGCCGTAGCTGTCTTTAGCTTATTGGTTAGTTCAACAAACTGGATTTCAACTTGTTGCTTAATTTGACCTTCTAGCTCCTGTATTGCGCCAATAGCCGATTCAATAATGGCTTTTTTATCATCTGTTTCCATTGTTTTCTTGCCCAGCATCCGCACAATCTGTCCAGAGCCGATCGCAGCCAGACCAAGGGGCAGATTCCCAACTAATACTAAAAATCCCCCCAACTGCAACCCTGTGGCTACAAACCCAACTTTATTTTTGCTTCTTCGAGGCATCAATAAATTTCTTAAATTTGCAGGAGTCGGGTCAAAAATACTTAGAAAGCTCTGTAAATTGCTAGAGCGATCGCCTAGCAACTCTCTCAAATCTTCCTGAATATTTTTATCAATTCCCTTCATTTCATTAATTAATTTATTTCTAATTAAAGCCAATTGCGAATCAAAAAACTCTGCCCACACAGCCTCAATATATCCGGGTAAATGCCGCCTAATCGCAGTCACATCTTCGATCGGCATAATTTCCTCAGAAAGTTGCTGTCTCAGAGCAAATCCAAATCCTTCAATTTCTCGAAAGAATTCCTCTTTGAGAAAGGTATTAACGAAAATCTCTATTTTCTGTTGCGCTCTCTTAATGTGGCTTTCTACCCCTTGGCTTTGTGAATCAATTTTGTCTAACAATTCCTGAAGCTCAGCTTCATTTGTAGAAATCAACGAATTTTGACGAACTGCTGCTTCTGTCACCTCAGTTAGACAAATTTCTGCCGCTTGGTGCATCGCTGCTGATTTCAAAAAGCTATGTTTTTCCACCAAGTCAACTTTGACAAAATTACTCAATACCTTGTAACCATTCGTGGTTACATCCCCAGACTTAAGAGCTTTGTTAGCCTTAGCCGCAGAAAATTCCATCAGCACTGATTGGCTCTCGAACGATCCAAGGAACGTTCTCACCATCTCAGAAATTGATAAACGCTCATCCTCTGGAACCAAATCCATTTGATTAATCACAATGGCAACTCTTTCCAAACCCAAATTAGGCTTGAGAATATCTCGAACAAAATGTCGTTCCTTCTCAGATAGCAAAGCAGTTGCATTGAGAACTAAAATTGCATAGTCAGTTCCCGCTAAGAGTTCTTTCCACTCGGCAATATTTTTGTTGGCGTTAATATTTTCTATCCTTAGTTCACAGGTTTTTAGCAGGTCACAATTTGTCTTTAACTCAATATTCAGGTAATTACTAGCCTGTGTATCTGGACTGGTGAGAAAAGACCGTAACTTTTCTACGGGGATAACCGTCCTAACACCATTTTTCGTGTAAACTTCAACATTATCTTTTTCTCCATGACTAACAACTAAACTAATTGCAGCCTTTGGTATCGGTGATGTCGGCAGCAGTTCTGGTTGGACTAAAAGAAAATTGGTAACAGAAAAACGTCCTGCCCCAGCAGAGCCAACGATGAGAAGTCGCAACTTAGAGTTACTGGTCTGGTTTTTGACTGCTGTAATTAAATCAATCGTCTCCGACTCTTCAAGTACAGCAGCAGCATCTTTGACTTTATCTAAAAAGGATTGAATAGTTTCTGGCATGATTATCTCCGTTTCGATTTTTAGGGTTGAACAATTTTGTTGACTTGTTGATTCAAATCCTCTTGCTTTAGAAGCTTCTTGCCAACAGGCTTCGGCTTGCCAGTGAGAGAATAATAGATTTCAGAATTAGCAAAAAGTCTGAGAGCCTCAATACGCTTGGGGATTTCAGGATGACTATCAAACAAATCTTGCAACTCACCCAACTTGTGAAACTCTCTGACTTCTTTAAATTTGCGTAGGTAGTCCTCAATATCAACTTGCTTAACGTCTGCAATCCCGATTACGAAACGCACTAAAGCTTGTTCAGCTATGGCAATATCACCACAACAGAGTAGTCCCGCCCGATCCGCTGTGATTTCTGAACGCCGAGACCACGCCATCAAAGGGATGCCTGCTGTAGTGCGTAGCAAAACACCAATGAAGCCAAGATAGGGAGTAATTGCACCTGTTAGCATTTGAACTAACGTATGGTACATAGTGTGACCAGCCGCAATGTGTCCACATTCATGCCCAATGACAAAAGAGGCTTCTGCTGTAGTAAAAGACTGGCATAGCCCAGGTGAAATATAAACTAGACCTCTTGCAAAATAGTTTTATGATATAATTAAAGGTTTTACTGAAAATTGGTTGAATCCCAACTTCTGACTTA
>PVWI01000094.1 GCA_003003725.1 filamentous cyanobacterium Phorm 6
AGATGTGTATAAGAGACAGGCGTGACCACTCAAAACCGACATCGGCCTACCCTTATTCAAATTCCATAACTGCACAGTCTTGTCCCGACTACCACTAGCCAAAACCTGACCGTCGCGACTGAACGCCACAGCATAAACCCGATCCTCATGACCGCGCAAAGCGTACCACCACTTACCCTTATTCAAATCCCAAATTTGAATCGTCTTATCCCGACCACCGCTAGCCAAAGTCGCACCATCGGGACTAAACGCCACACAAGTCACCCAGTCAGAATGACCCGTGAGAGTGTACCACCGCTTACCCGCGTCCAACTTCCACATCTCAATCGTCTTATCCTCACTTCCGCTAGCTAAAGTCGCGCCATCGGGACTGAAAGCTACCGACGTGACAGCATGGGAATGCCCTACCAGAGTATGAACGCACCTCCAAGTAGGCGCGCGTGCCGGTACAACCCGCTGCATCGGCGGCACGGGTATGATTGTGCCTGCAACCGTTGGCGGCACCGTATTCTGCACAGCAGGCGTAGTCTGTGGCACTGGAATTGCTATTGGCGCGGGAGTCGGGGGAACCTGTGGAGGCGACTGCTGCGGCTGCAAATCTTGGAGAATCTCAGCTACAGATTTGTAGCGGCGACTGAGACTCGACTCGATCATTTTGTCCAGAATGCGGCTTAATTTCGGATCGATTTGAACCTTCAAAAAATCTCGCCAAACCCAAACATCCTGATTGATATCGAACAAATCAAAAGGAGATACTTGAGTCAGCAAATAAATGCAAGTAACACCCAAACTGTACAAATCGCTGGCATAAACCGCTTGACCTCTAATTTGTTCCGGCGCGACGAATTCCGGCGAACCGATTACTGTACCGGTTTCTCTCAAACCTTCCACAAGTTTTGCAGCGCCAAAATCAACTAAAACTAATTCCCCGGTTAATGTTGGGTAAGTATAAATAATTGGAGTTTGAGAAATGCGGCGGCGGATAATATTGGGCGGTTTAATGTCTCGGTGAATTACACTACGATCGTGCACGAACTGCAATACTGGCAATAAATCCTTTAGCAAACTGAGAATCTGACTTTGACTGAAAGGCCCTGTGCGCGCCAATTCTTGCTGTAAATTCTCACCTTCTATAAATTCCTGCACCAAATACTGATATCGTTCCTGCTGAAAGTGCGCCAGCAATTCGGGAATTTGCGGGTGTTTCCCCAATTCGTCCAACCGCACGGCTTCTCGGTTGAATAATTCTGCTGCTTTTTCGCTGCTGCTGGTTCCTTGGGATAGCGGGAAAAACTGTTTAATTGCACAGCGCGGTTTTGAGGGTTTGTCTTGGTCTATTGCTAAAAAAGTGCGGCCGAAACCGCCGCGCCCGAGGGGTTTGATGGCGCGGTAACGCTCTCTCAGCAACAGTTTGGAGCCGCAACTCAGGCAGAATTGAGTTCGATCGGCATTTTGCGGGTTTTGACAGGCGGGGTTTAGGCAATAACTCATAACTGAACCGGGAAGCAATCAGCAGCATATCTCTATGATACTGACGCAAAAGGGCGATCGACTCTCGCGTTACAATTTAAAATTAAAGGACTGAAGTCCTCACTACGAACCAGTTTGTAGTGAGGACTTCAGTCCTCAAAATTCAAGATGTCGCCTTAACTTTCAAAGCATACTCTTTAAACCTTTCCAAGTCAGCCTGAAGAGTCGATTCAACTACTCCCGCTAGAAATGAATTGTCCATCAATTTTGCCAGCCAGCCGGGAATTCCGTAAGCTACCGTTAGTTTGACAATGCTGCTGTTTTTGCGATCGTAAAATCGCACCGCACCACGATTGGGCAAACCGTCCACCGATTCCCACTGCATGATCTGATTCGGCACTAATTTCAGAATCCGAGAAAGCCAGCTAAATTCTAACCCGCCCGTTGCGAGTTTCCAGCGCGATAATTCTGGATTTTCTTCGAGAATATGAACAGATTCTATCCACTTCATCCAGCGCGGCAATTGCTCTAAATCAGACCAGAGTTGCCACGCTAATTCGATGGGAATTGCCACTTCTACTTGGACGCTATGTTCTAACCAATCAGTCATTCGATTTTAGATTTTAGATTTTAGATTTCTTGTTTGTCGATTTATCGTTTGTTGTCGAGTCTCGATCCCCCTAAATCCCCCTTAAGAAGGGGGACTTTGAATGCTGATCTTCCCTGATTAAGGGACGAAAGAGAACACTCTTGTCCCCCCTTATTAAGGGGGGTTAGGGGGGATCGAATCCAGAAAAATAATGGACTAATGACTGTAAGCTTCCAGAATTGCCTTAGCCGCTTGATGGCCGGAAAGAGTCGCTCCTTCCATACTGTCAATGTAATCTTGCTGAGTGTAACTTCCTGCTAGAAAGAAGTTAGGAACAGGAGTTTTTTGAGCAGGGCGGAAAACATCCATTCCCGGTGCTTCGCGATACAAAGATTGAGCCAACTTAACCACACTGAACCAAGTCATGTTTAATTCCCGTGCTGAGGGGAATAAATCCTGAACTTGCTTGAGTACGTGTTGCGCGATCGCCTCATTGCTTTGTTTGATAAACGGATCACCCGGTGTCAGAACCAATTGCAACAGAGAACCTTGTCCTTCTTTATAATAATCCTTGGGACTTGTCAGTGCCAAATCTGCAAAACAAGAAAAATCTGCATCTGCTGAATATAGCAAATTATCAATTCCTACAGCGTGGCTCAACTGTTTGCGCTTCGCTTCGTCTTCCAACTCCGTTACCCAACCGTCGAACCGTAATTGAACTGTAGCAACCGGCACAGTATCCAACTTATAAATATTGTCAAATTCCGACCATTTGCGCCAAGCTGGGGGCAATATTTTTTGAATTCCAGGCACGTCACAGGCGAAAACGTAGGCATCTGCGGTAATATTTTCTTCTGTTTCGCCGTTAGCTACTATCAGACCTGTCACGCGCGTTTCTGCACCTTCTTCAAACTGAATTTCTCGCACTCTGCGCCGCGTATAAATTTTGGTTCCTTTGCTTTCCAAATATTCCACAATTGGTTTGTGCAGATATTCGTTGGGAGAACCGGCTAGCATCCGCATCATAGAGGCTTCGGTTTTTGTGGCAAAGAATTGGAAGATTGTCAACATACACCGGGCAGAAATATTTTCGGTGTCGATGAAACCTAGTGCGTAGGCGATCGGGTTCCAGAGTCTTTTGAGCGAGTTTTGGTTGCCGCCTTGACCCCGGAACCAGTCAGCAAAACTAACTTTATCCAACTTACGGATAGTTTTCATTGCTCCATCAAAGTCTATCAAACCACGGACGATCGGGCTTGTTCCCAGGGCGATCGAATTTTGGATTTTGTCTTGTACGGATAGCTGAGATGTAGTGAAAAATGCCTTCAACCCGTGCAAAGGAGCACCGACAGGAAAACGAAAATCCAAAGAACCAGTTTCGCCGCCTCGATTGATAAAAGTGTGGACGTGATCTTTGAGGAGTAAATCGTCAAAAGCTCCCACTTTTTTCATCAGCGCAAATAAATTATAATAGCAGCCAAAGAAGACGTGTAAACCCATTTCAACGTGATTACCGTCGGGATCTACCCAACTACCGACTTTACCGCCGACAAAGGGACGGGATTCAAAAATTTCTACTTCGTGGCCGGCATCCACTAAATCAACGGCTGTTGTCATTCCAGCCAGTCCCGCACCCGCGATCGCAACCCGCATTTTACCTATCCTTTACACTATTTTTACAAATTGTAACAAATTTTAGAATATCAGAAATATTATTAAAGTTCGTAAATGCCGATCGACACTTGCACCCCTCTTTGAATTCTTGCCAAAAAATCCGCACTAATTTCACCGTAAGGGCCTTGTTCCAGATAAGTCTTTTGGACTGCTAAAATTTGCTCGCAGACAGCGAGTGAGTCCGATTCTAACCCTCCAACCCCCGCAGGAATCAAAATCCGAGTCGGAGTTTCTCCCCCGCTCAAATCGCTAGTAAAAGGCACAATCAGTACAGTACGGCTCAATTCATTGCGGCTATTTATGGAAACGACAGCAACAGGACGTTTTTTAGTATCTCCTATCGCTCGCAAAGCTCTCACAAGATAAACTTCGCCTTGTTTCGGATAAGCTTCTGTCATTGTATCAAAGACCTTCCTCTATTAAAATTTCTTCCATTTGTTCCTCGGCAAATGTTGCCCATTCTTCTTCAAAGTCAATATCTTCTTGACTGCGGTTTAGATAAAATTTCCGCAACTTATCTTCTATCTGCTTAGCGTACCAGAGACGGAGAGCTTCTTCGATCGCCTCCGTCCAATTATCAGTAAGTTGGTCGATTTTGTCAGCGAATTCAGCATCAAGGGCGATCGACACTTCTCGCTTTTGAGTAGAATTTGACATAATAATTCTCCTGAATAATTCACTAAGTAGGGTGCGCACTGCGCACCTTACAGATGACTTTTACATCTTCCCTCTTCCTTCTTCCTTCTTCCCTCTTCCTTCTTCCTTCCTTTAAAACATCGGCATCAACTGAAGCGGCCCAATTCCCAAGTCTTTAGCCGACACCCAGCGCACCTCAAGCAAAGCGACCATATCCTTAAACTGAGGCTGGCCGCGAGAAGCACCCATCAACCCTTTAGCAATAATCAAACCGCACCAACCGTTAGTTGATTTACAGCGGCGATCCCACTTCTTGCGAGCTTCTTGATGCACCGGATCGCTTTCATTAAACTCCCCAAACAAGTATAGATCCCCATTTTTAGTTTGCAAAATACCCAAGTCATATTGCTCATCTTGAAAAGGATTTTCGCCCGGATTAAAACCAATTGCCTTTACCCCTCCAGCTTCTTTTAAATCCTGAATCATCGTTTTTGCCTTCGGATTAGAAGTTTGGATCATTACCACTGGTAAACCATCTCCGGCGGGATTTATCTCAATTTCTGCACCTTGGTGAAACTGGACACTTGCGCGCAGGAACTCTACCGTTTCCCAAGGTACGGCACCCAGGCTCAAAAATGAATTTTGCGGTACTAAATCGTCCCGGAGCAACGGCATTTCAAATTCATCATCGTCATCATCATCATCGTCATCACCAAGCATCTCTAATAATTCGTCCGACACATCAGGCATCGTCGAAACTTTAACGGATACCTGCTGAGTTCCTCCGTCAGGCTGCGGAACAGGGATGCGGTAGCGGCTGCTGAGAGTTGGAAATGTTTCTGCTGCAAGTTTGCGACGGCCATTGCGGAAAAAGCGGTGAAATGCTTCAAGAGCAACTAACATCGTCAGGGCTTCTTCTTCATAAAGAATCGATCGCAAACCTTCCAAAGGATGCAGGTTGCCAAAATTCGGTTCAATTTCCGATGGAGGCAAATCAGCTAAATCAATTTCATCCTCATCCTCCTCATCGATATCCGCAGCACTTTCAAAGGTGAGAAACAAACAATCTTGCCCTAAAAAAGCCTGTTCTAAATTTTCAAAACAGTCATCGTTGACGACTTGCTCTCGAAACCGCTTCAAGGATTCTAGGGAGCGATATAGCAAAACACCGTAATCCATTCTGCCCTGGCCCAGTACGGACACATAGAGGCTGGCGACATCCCACTGATTGATTTCAATACAGATAATTTGGTGTTCGCTCAAAGTTTTCCAGGGAGCGTCATGCCAAATTTGAGCTGCTTTTTCCATTAGGACTTCAGCGTACTGAGGTGGCAACTCGGGAGGCCGATTGACAGCCACCTCTTCCATTCCCCGAAATATTTCGTCAATTAGGGGCAATTCGGGTACGTAGTCGATCGCAATTCCTAAATCTTGAAGTACGCCCCGGAGGTAAAATTGAATTTCTCGGTTTTTGACTACTATTTTTTGGGGACGGACTGCCGGGCCCGGACTTTGAGGATGTTCCATTGCGCGTAGCAAGGCGCGGACGATCGCCTCTGGGCCCGCATCTGGGGCCACCATATCCATAGCCCTCACGACTCCTTCAGAGCCATCCACCCAGAGAATACACTCACCACCACCTTCTAGGATGTCATCCTCATCTATCATCATGTGTGAGTCAGCATTAGACAAGGGTCGGCGATCGCCCTCCCACACGCTGGGAATTTGAGGTAAGTTTTGTAGCCGACGAAGAGTAGAGCGATTCAGCGCTGCCATTAGAGTAAGCCCGTTGGGTGAAGCATGGTTGCGGTGCCACAAAGGGTCAACCGCTGCTTTTCAATCATAAACCCTATGGGGAAACGGGGGGACAAGAGCGCCTCTCAAGAGCCGAAGCTACTCGACTCCTGTACAATGAACGAATAAGATGAAACTCTTAGCATTGAACAGTATCAGGAGTTCGGAAAATGACTCAAGTCACTTCACAAAAGCGGGGCATTCAAATGACGGACTCCGCAGTCCGTCAAGTTTTAGGCCTCAGAGAAAAACAAGGCAAAGACCTCTGTTTGCGCGTAGGAGTGCGGCAGGGCGGCTGTTCTGGTATGTCCTATGTCATGGATTTCGCAGACCCCAGCACTGTGCAATCAAACGATGAAGTGTTCGATTACGAAGGCTTTCAGGTAGTGTGCGATCGCAAAAGCATCCTCTATCTCTACGGTTTGGTACTCGACTTCAGCGACGCCATGATCGGCGGCGGCTTTCAGTTTACCAACCCCAACGCTACTCAAACTTGCGGCTGTGGCAGCTCTTTTTCTACATAAAATCTGAAAAATAGTTCAATCAATTTGTAAGTAAGGTGCGTCAGACATTAATTATGTCGATTTAACAGGTTTCTCTGTTCTGACGCACCCTACCAACTGAAAACAGGGCATCGGGCAAACAATCGTTAATTGCCCCATGCCCTTTTCAATCCAAAGTCCAACATCCAAAATCCAAAATCGAATGACCCCTGAAGAATTGTTTAAAGACGGTTTCGATCGCTACCAAGCAGGTGAAGCCCCCAAAGATTTGATTCCCGTATTCAAAGAAGTGTGCGAGAAAGCCCCGAAAAATGGCAATGCTTGGGCTAGCCTCGCGTGGCTTTACCTATTGGAAGATAAGCCCTCATCCGCTCAAAAAGCAGCCAAAACCGCCGTTAAATTGAACCCTCACGACCCCCAAGCGCGGATCAACCTAGCAATAGCAATCCTGGATCTCAAAGAAAAAGGTGTGCGGCCTCATGTAGAAGTGACTCAGCAACTCCTGATGGCATCCGACGAATTGCTCGAAGAAGTGAAAAAGAACTTTGAAGAAGGGTTAAGCAGAAAACCCGACTGGAAGAGCCTCACCCGCGTCCAGCAATGGCTGTTTGAGCCATAACCACGGAAACCAGTCGATTTTTGCGCGGGGATCGCGGAAATCGGCTTTGAGGTTTATTACGATATCGTAATAAATCAATAAATAACTTTATGGAAATCTCAGAATAGCAGTGCTAGTATTTGGAAACTTAGCTAATACGAACAGTGGGGCAAGACGTATTCCTCACTCTAAAATGCTGTAGAGGGAAACAATTGGAGTACCTTGAAGGAAGTTCTAGATATCCTTGACAGGACTCTGAAACCCAAACCAGATCGCTGGCGACTGGTGTAGGGGCGTCACACGATTCAGCAATCAGCCCAGCCAAATACAAGCTTAGTCAACAACACAATACCAGGAGTTTTAAGACTATGAGCACTGAAAACCACGTTAATATCAAACCAGCGACTCGCAATCACAAAGGTTTCTTCATTCAACCAGCATCCTACAAGCTGATGAGCATTGATAAATCCGGTTGGGCCTTGATTTGCATGGACAAAGCAGTTTGTCATTATGTAGATCCTGATGACTTGCAATTGCCGAACAAATCGGGAAATACTGAAGGTTAATCCAGAAGTTTTGAGAGACTTTAAAATGCTTTACTTGAATAGCTGCCCTCACTTGAGGGCAGCATCTTTTTTTGTGTTGACAGGTACTTCTTAACAGTTGACAGTTGACAGTTGACAGTTGACAGTTGAGTGCGAAGTTTTTAGGCAGGGGATTTAAGGCCCAGCCTAAAAACAATCCACCTAAAGGTGGGGGCTTAAATCCCCTGTGATGCAGGTTATAAAATCTTAAAATACAGATTAAAGCTTTTTTGCCATATTTAAAACCGTAAATTTACTAGGACTTGCGCACTCCGACCAAAGAAACCGGGTTTTACCGAATCTACGGGTTGCAACGAAGTATTGTTGTAAAAACCCGGTTTCTAAACCCCGTAAGTTCTACCTACAAAAGAAACCGGGTTTTTTACCGAGTTTACGGGCAGCAACTAAGTATTGTCGTAAAAAACCCGGTTTCTGGAGCCTCATGCTCACAACTCAAAATTATCGATCGCCCAATGCCACTTTTTCTCATACAACCGATCGCACATCTGCACTTTCTCAACCGCCAAATATCGCTGAAATTCCGGTTTTCCTAGACTGCTATGCCACATCACCAGAGCATCTTCTCCAGTGTCTTCGTAATATCGTTTCCGCCGTCCTGCTTCTTTAAAACCAAACTTTTTGTACAGAGAAACTGCGGCTAAATTAGAATCCCGCACTTCTAAAGTCGATCGCTCTAATTGTCTGTCACAAGCCGATTTTAGCAAAGCCAAAAGCAGAGTTTGTCCCAAACCCTGACGTTGAAACTGAGGATGAATTGCCAGCATGGTAATGTGAGCTTCTTCTAAAATTGCCCACAAACAACCGATACCGATGAGAGTTGGCGGAATCTGTAGGGGCGGTGGATGGTGCGGGCTCGCCCGGTTGGGATCTGATACGCACTCCTCTGTTTCCCACGTCCACAGACCTAATAAATCGCTATTAGGACTCTCTAACTCGCGCCTGTAGCCTTCGATCGCCCAAAGTCCCCCAAAACAAAGTCGATCGAGTTCTACCGCGCTAGGCAGGTGTTCTGGGGCGAGATGTTTGATTTCGAGAAAACGCACAGGGGATTTTAGATTATAGAATTACTCAAAAGTGTCAATCTGGGCGCTTATGACCCAATTGCTTGCGGTCGATTGTACACTGGATAACACAAGTAAAGATAGTTATTGCGCGATGGTATTAACTCAATCTAGAGGGGAATCTGGACTTCAGTATCTGTCTGAGTCTAGAGAAGCCAGGGAAAGTCGATCGCCCAATCAAGAACTTTTACCGCTGACAGCCAGTGTTAACAGTCGCGATCGGTTGGAAATAGGAGGCTGCGAGGTGACAGCTTTGGTAGAGCAATTTGGCTCGCCACTGTACATTTTAGACGAAGAAACGCTGCGGGCCACAAGCTCTCAGTACCGAGATGCTTTTAAACGGTACTATCCGGGCGAATCTCAAGTGCTCTATGCTTCTAAAGCTTGGAGTTGTTTGGCGGTTTGTGCGATCGCCGGTTCGGAAGGTTTAGGTATAGATGTAGTATCTGCCGGAGAAATCCACACAGCACTCCAAGCTGGTGTGCATCCCGACAAAATCTACTTTCACGGAAATAACAAATCCCGCGAGGAAATCCAGCTAGCTGTCGAAAGTGGCTGCGTTACCGTAGCAGACAATTGGCTCGATTTGGAAACTCTGGCAGAGTTGGGAAAATTGGGTGTCAGCAGCAAGACAGGTGGGCCGACACGGGTGATGGTGAGGTTTACGCCTGGAATTGAGTGTCACACTCACGAGTACATTCAAACTGGTCAAATCGATAGTAAATTTGGCTTCGATCCTAATTCGCTCGATCGAGTATTTAAGTTCATCAGCGAACAGCCGTCGTTGTCTTGCGTAGGAGTACACGCTCACATCGGCTCTCAGATTTTTGAACTGCAACCCCATGACGACTTAGCCGAGGTCATAATTCAGGCCTTGACAAAAGCACAAAGTTATGATTTGCCTGCGACAGAAATTAATATTGGCGGTGGGTTAGGCATTCGCTATACTGAAACGGACGATCCTCCTAGCATTCAAGATTGGGCTAGTACAATTTGCTCGGCAGTTGTAGCAGCTTGCGATCGACACCAATTGCCATTGCCTAAATTGCTTTGCGAACCTGGTCGATCGCTCGTGGGTACAGCCTGCGTCACAGCTTACACCGTTGGCTCTCAAAAAGTCATTCCGGGAATGCGGACGTATTTAGCTGTCGATGGCGGTATGTCGGACAATCCGCGTCCAATTACCTACCAATCAGTTTATCGAGTGATCGCAGCCAACCAAATGTCTGCTCCCTTAACGGAAACAGTGACAGTTGCTGGTAAACACTGCGAATCAGGCGATATTCTGATTAAAGATGCTAAGTTGCCCAAGTGTCAGCCGGGAGATATTCTGGTCGTCACGGCTACGGGAGCATACAATTACAGCATGGCTTCTAACTACAACCGAGTGCCGAGACCGGCGGCGGTTTTGGTGAAAAATGGGGAAGTTAATACGATCGTACAGCGGGAAACTTACCAGGATTTGCTGAGGTTCGATCGTCTTCCCGAAAGACTCGCAGTTCAAAAGTAAAAAATAAAAAGTAAAAAGTAAAAAGTAAGATAATTCATTGGGATTTCTTAATGATTGTCTTTTGACTTTTTACTTTTGGCTTGTTCAGTTACGCGATTGGAATAACAACTGTTCATGGTTCATGGGTTCGAGTGCATCACGGTTCGCGGTTCACAGGCGGTAGGGTTCGATGAACCATGAACAATCAACAATCTGGCTATGACTTTGGCCTCATTCAGTCCTTATTGATTCAGGCGATCGATATTGGACTGGTATTTACGCTTGCGTATTTGGTGCTCGTCATTGTCGGGGAGCGCCGGACGCTGTGGATGGTACGGGGATTTATTATTTTAATGCTGGCGGCGGCGGTGAGCAACTGGGCTGGATTGAGGCTGTTACACGTTGCTCTCAACAGCTTGGTAACTGGTTCTGCTGTGGCAATGGCGGTAATATTGCAGTCGGAATTTCGCCGATTTCTGGAACAATTGGGTCGGGGGGAAATTGTACAATTGTTTGGACGCGATCGCCGACCAACTCCCGAACCAGACAGCGTAATAGATGAAATTGTGGACGCAGTAAAAGAACTTTCGCAAAACCGCACGGGCGCTTTATTAATTATAGAAACAGATTCTCCGATCGACGATCGGGATTTTTCTGTGCCGGGAGTGAAGCTAAATGCGGAAGTCTCTAAGGAATTGTTGCAGACTATCTTTCAGCCGCAAACTTTGCTGCACGATGGGGCTGTATTGATTCGAGCTTCGCGGATCGTCTCGGCGGGGGTAATTTTGCCTTTGTCCGATCGCAGCGCGTCGCGACAGTTGGGAACCCGCCACCGGGCGGCGATGGGGATCACCGAACGGGTACAAGCCTGTGTGTGCGTGGTGGTATCTGAGGAAACGGGTTCTATTTCTCTGGCGCAGATGGGAATTTTGAATCGTCCTTTGACTAGCAGCAAACTTAAGGAATTGCTGGAAGCAAAGCTGTTTCCGTCGGAGGGAGAAAGAGCTGTGGCTCCAATTCCGATCGGCAATTTCGGACGGCAGATAGGATTGAAAGGAGTGACATTGTTAAAGCGGATAATGCGCCGATCGGGTAATCGGGAAAAACCATGAGTCAAGGAATTTGCTTGCAAAAGTTGCCTTCTGATCTGCAACAAGAACTACTGCCTAAGCACATAGCAGTGATTATGGACGGGAACGGGCGCTGGGCTAAGGATAAGGGGTTGCCGCGGATTGCGGGGCACCGCCGAGGAGCTAGCGCTCTCAAAGAACTGCTGCGCTGCTGCAAAGATTGGGGGATTCCAGCTTTAACGGCCTATGCTTTTTCGACGGAGAATTGGGGGCGGCCGGCCGGGGAGGTGGATTTTTTAATGAGCTTGTTTGAGGGTAAGCTGCGACAAGAATTGCGGGAGATGGTGGACGAGGATGTGCAAATTCAATTTATGGGGGATTTGCAGGCTTTGCCGAAGTCTTTGCAGGCGGAAATCGAGCGTTCTGTGGTAGCAACTCAGCACAATCAGGGGATTCTGTTTCGGGTGGCTACGAATTACGGGGGGCGTCAAGAAATTGTACAGGCTTGTAGGGCGATCGCCACTCAAGTACAAGAAGGCAAGTTGCAGCCGGAGGAGATTGATGAGGTTTTATTTAAACGTTATTTGTATACTGCTGATGTTTGCGATCCGGATTTGCTGATTCGGACGAGCGGGGAAATGCGGTTGAGCAATTTTCTGCTGTGGCAAATGGCTTATTCGGAAATTTACATTACTGAGACGCTGTGGCCGGATTTCGATCGATCCCAGTTTCATCGGGCTTTGTCGGTTTATCAGCAGCGCAGTCGTCGATTCGGCAAACTCTAATGATTTTAGATTTTCGATTGGCGATTTCAGATCGGGGAATACAGACAAAAATGCCGACTTTTTTGTACATCCATCAATAATCCATCAATCTAAAATCTAAAATCTAAAATCAGATCATGGCCCTGAGAAAACAGCAGCTTCAATGTCCTGACGCGACAGGGAGTATTTGAAGACTCTCTGAATGTCTTGGCCGTCGGCTCCGCCATCAATGTAGCGGACGGTTACTTGGTCGATATCGAGGGATAGTTCTGCTTTCCAGGTAGGTCGATCGATCTGCCAGCAGTGGAGTTCTCCCCGGTTTTGCTCGCAGCCGCGGCTAATTAGCCACTGCTCGATTTCCGGGAGCGGATGATTATACAAAGGAGTGTCAGCGGAAGGAAGAGTCATGGGATTTTAGATTTTAGATTTTAGATTTTAGATTGGGAGATTTTGGATTGGGGATTTGAGGGTTTAATTGCCGCGAATTAAGCCGATCGCGATCGCCAGTACCAAACATCCGATTAAAGTAGTTCCCATGATAAACAGGGCGAATATTTCTCCGGGAGAAAGAGGGCGATCCGTGGGGTCTAGATAAGCCGAGTTAGAAGTTTTTTCGCCCGATCGAGAAACCGGACTGTTGAAGCCTGGAGGCGACTGAATCACGTTCACGCGAGAGTAGCCTATTTTGAGGTCGTAGGCGAGGCGGCGTTCTGGGTTGCTGAGAGTGGCGTAGGCGTTGTTTAGCTGCTGAAATTTGGCGGTAGCGATTGCGGTTGGCAGGTCGGTGGTATCGGGATGATAGAGTCTGCTGAGTTCGCGGTACGATCGCCGAATTTCGATCGCGCTGGCTGAAGGATGGAGTCCTAACAAGCCGTAATGACTGGAACCCAAGGGGGTTTTGCCTGGTGTTTTCTGACTTTTGTTTTTAGCAGTTGCCTGGTTAGGATTCACCTCAGCGCCTCTAGGCTTGTTATGAATACTTTTCAATCATTTTAGCCTAAAGTTGGGGGCAACGCCTATGTCGATCGCAAGTTCCGCACGTCCTCCAGCGTCAGCCCTGTTGTTTGGCTAATTGTTTCATCATCCAGCCGTGAAAGTAACTGTCGGGCGATCGCGATCGCCTGTTCTCGCATCCCTTGTTCTATGCCCTGTTCTATGCCTTGTTCTATGCCTTGTTCTATGCCTTCCTGAACAGCTTTCATAATCGCGCCCTGTTGGTCATAAATAAACTGTTCTCTTCTGTCCAAATCTGCCACTTCCTCTCGGCTTAACTTGGATTGATTCGCAATATTAAAAGCTTCCTGTATTTCGGGTATGCTATCCATTGCTTCTGGGATTGATGTGAGACTTCTGGCATTTTTCATGAAATAAATCCATTTATCTGCTAAGGTTTCTAGTTCTTCCTCTCCTTTAGTAAACTTGGGCAACTCTACAAACACTAAATCTAGGTCGTTTTCGGGATAAGTAAAGTTTTTATTGACTTCTTTGAACACAAATCTCGAAATAAATTCTTCACTGTTAGCAAACATTTCAAAATCCGTAATTGTCAAAGCAATCACTGGCTTCAGCAATCGATATCCTTGTGCTGCTTCCAATTGAAAAGCATAGGTTTTTGCTGCATTGTACAAAACTCGTTTGCCAAAAGACTGGACGTTTAGCACTTGCATTTCAATGATGACTAAAGTGCCGTCACTAAGTTTGGCTTTCACATCCAGATAACTATCTTTTAAGCCTTCAAGTTTGGGCGGCAGATTTGGGTTGATAATTTCTAAGTCTTCGATGGTAGAATTGCCTTCATAAATCAAGGCGTTGAGAAAGCTGATTAAAATGTCTTTGCTTTCTGAAGAACCGAAGATTTTTTTGAAGGCGTAATCGGTTTTTGGGTTGATAAATATCATGGCTGTAATATTTAGGTTTTTGGTTATTAGTTTTGTGACGGAGTAGGGGATTTGAGAGCAGTCAAACTGCTGATTTTGTTTCAGGAAAAGACTTGACATCTTCGGGTAAATGTGCATTAGCGATCGCCAATTCTGACTCTTCGCTGCTCTGTTCGCCGTCAATGGGGAGCTGGCAAGAAATTAGTTCTGTGACAATCCGATCGCCCAGAACATCTTCCCAATCCTGCAACTGTTCTCTGGCTGCGATCGGCTCATTGACAGCGACATCTACGCCCATTTGGTGCAGGTTAAGGCTGTGAGTGGTCGATCGACGATTCACAAACTCCACCAACCAAACGCTCAATCCCACCGCCGCCATCAAAGGCAACACAATCCGGTAATCTCTAGTCAATTCAAACATCAACAGAATTGCTGTCAGCGGTGCTCTAGCACAACCGGCGAGCACAGCGGCCATTCCCACCATTGCGTAGGCGGGGGGGCCGGCAACGTGTTCGCCCAAACCTGGCAGCATTGCCAAAAAGATACCGTAAGCCGAACCCAGGGAAGCGCCCAAAAACATCGCCGGAGCAAAGATACCGCCGACTAAACCGCTACCGAGGCTGATTGCTGTCATCGCTAGTTTAACGAAGAGGAGGACTAGCAGCAAAGGCAAAGAAAACTTGACATCTTGGAGCATTGCTTGGACTGTTTCGTAGCCGACGCCCAAAACTTGAGGGAATTGCAGAGCCACTAAGCCGACGCAGGCGCCACCGATGACGGGGTGAAGCGGTCGGGGCAGTTGTCCAAGCCAAGCAAATCCTTGGACTTTTCCTTGAAAACATCGATCGGCCAATTGAATTGCTTCTGTATAAGCTAGGGACACACAGCTCGCCAAAAGTCCCAATCCCATGTAAAAAGGCAATTCCCAGGGGCTGCGGACATCGTAGACAGGCAAAGCAAAGGCCGGCTGAGCTCCCAAACAAATTTGAGCGATCAGCGCCGAAACGACGGCGGATAGCAAAAGAACGCTGACTGACGAAGTGGCGAAGGTGCTGCCGAGTACAACTTCTAAGGCAAAAAACACTCCGGCGATGGGAGAGTTAAACCCGGCAGATAAGCCTGCTGCTGCTCCCGCGCCTAGGAGCAAGCGCTGCCGTTCTGGGGATAGCTGCAAGACTTGAGCTAGCAGCATTCCGAAGTTGGCGCCGATTTCGACGCTGGGGGCTTCCGGCCCCAGGGAAGCACCGGTGCCGAGGGAAACTGAGGCCGCCACCATTTTGGTGATGGGTTTGAGCGGGGAGAGTTCTTGCAGCCCGCGAGTGGCTGCAATTAACGATGACATATTCGGGCCAAAATCCCGAAACCGCCAGCGCATTAGCCCGATGATGACTCCGCCGAGGGTGGGAATGCACGCTAGTGTCCAAGAGCCTTTCGAGGCGATCGCGCCCATGAAGTCTTCCAGCATCAGGCTGTGGATGAAGTGGATGAGATAGTGAAAGGTGACGACGCCTGCGCCCGTAACTCCCCCGATGACTAGGGAGAGGATGAGCAGGAGGGTTTCGGGGCTCGGATGCAGGCGGTTAAATAGCGGGCTGAGGCGGGAGGCTTCGGGAGTTTCTGCGGTTGGCTCGGGTGGCGGCAGCTCCACAGGATGGGTGGCTCTCATTTAGCGGTTAATTCTTCTGTGAGAAGTTAGATAAATATTACATTTTATTTCTTATTTTAATTTTGAGTGATTTTAGGGGAATTGACAAGTTAATTAAGGCCTACTGTAGGACAGATTTTTTTGCCTGGATGCTAGGCTAGGAAGGGACTTAACTGAGGACAGGCAAATTTTAGGTGGAGTTTGTATGCCAAGTTACATTTAATCTGCCTGGAATTTAGCAAGAATGCTGATTGAGTATATTTGCGCAGCGCTCGGATTTTAGATCCGAGATTTTAGACTTGAGATTGTCAATGCGATCGCACTTACAATTTTTGTGAGTCGCTGCTATGAGATTTTGGGACTAATGAAACAGAAAAAAGTTGTAAGTGCGATCGGGCTGGTAACTTTCATCCTTATCGCCTCTTTAGCTACAAGCTCTATAATTTTTGCAGCTAAGAGTTCATCAGTCAAGCATCAAATTAAACATTTGCTTACAGGGAGAGAATGCCAGGAGTGCAATCTCTCAGGGGCTAACTTAAGCGGTATCTTTCTCGAAGGTGTCAATCTGGAAAATGCTAACCTCGAAAATGCTAATTTGTGGAGCGCAAATTTGGTTAATGCTAATTTAAAAAATGCAAATTTGGCTGGTGTTTATTTGATAAGCGGCAATCTGATCGGGGCTAATCTGGAAGGAACTAATCTAGAAAGTGCTTTCCTGGAGGATGCTTATTTGGGAGGCGGTAATTTGAAAAATGCTAATTTAAAAGGTGTTTTTATGAAAGGTGTTTTTTTGGTTGATGCTGACTTGGAGGGGGCGAATCTGGAGGGGGCGAATCTGTGGATGGCGAATCTGGAAGGTGCTAATTTGAAGGGTGCTAATTTGAGGAATGCTTTGTTGTTGGATACTAACTTGACAGGGGCGAAGTTAAATGGTACTGTTATGCCTGACGGTACGCGGCATGAATGATAGTTATTAGTCCGATGTCATTAGTCGTCTTTAATTCTGCTCTGCCGGATCTAGATAATTGCGGTTTACCCTTCTCGTGTGTCAGTCTTAGTTTTCTAGTTTAAATACTCAACTTTCTGAATTTTAGAGCTGAACATTTTCCATTCTCCCTTAACTTTGTTGAATTGGTGCATTAACACCATTCTATTATTTCTGAACTGCGGGCCTCGAATTCTTGTGGTCGTTTGCTCTACTGTAACTATGGCTGTATTGCCTGATATAGTTGCCACATCAAATTTGTTCATTACATAATTCAAATCATAGATCGAAAAACTTTGTGCGATCGCATTTTTTGTCACTTCAAACCCAGGAGAATTTGGATCTATTGTCGCCATATAAGCTTCTATATTTTCTTCATTCAAAGCTTTAAGATTTAATGTGACAACTGATTGAATTGCTGCTTTTTCACTGTTGACATCAGCTACGACTAAATTTGGCTTTTGTTTTCTAGGTGAGCTAGTGGTCTGATATTCGGTAAATTGAAAGATATTTTTAGTGGCTGGAGAAGGATTTGTGCTAGCGTAACTGCTGAGCAATAATGATAAAGCTCCGAAGGGGAATGTTATTTTTAACAGTTTGATATTTAACCGTAGCATGGCTGTTAAAATTTATAATTAATTACACTATTTTTAGCATAAATTAGAATTAATGTCAATCTGTTAACTTCGATCGGCTTTTTTTTTGACTATCCAGAGAGCTTTTAATAGATTCCGGGAATTAGTTTTTTGACTCGCTGGCGATATTCTGAATAGTCGGGATATTTTTCACTCAACCAGGTTTCTTCGCGATTGGCTTTGATATCAAAAAATATCAGTAAAATTGCAGTAGCGATTAAATGAGATAAGCTGAATTGAAAAATTGTCCAACCGAAAGCTGCTAAAATTAAGCCGCTGTATAATGGATGCCGCACTATTCCATAAATGCCTGTTTTGATTAATTCTCCGTTTTCTATTGGATACGGTAAAGGTGTGAGGTTTTTTCCTAAGTCTATGAGTCCTTTGATGATTAAAATTAGTGCACCCAAACCGAGCATAGCTGCCAGAAACCAGCTAAGATAAATTAATTCAGTTGATTGTATTTTGAATCCCGGCGGCTGATAAACTGGTAAGATGGCAAATGCTGCGAGCAATGCTCCTTGAAGCAAAACTAAATATTCGCCGCGGCTGTTGTTGCGCCAGCCTTCGCGCGTGAAGCCCCAATCAGTTAATATTTTCATAATCGAAGGAAGTTCGGCAATGGATTGTATAACGGATTTAACGGATGGATTTTGAGGTTCGAGGGAAATGAATTTTAGGTTGGGTAGACTGAAGTAAGACCCAACCTAGGGCGAACAATGAACAGCGAACAGTCAACAGCGAACAGTCAACAGTGAACATTCAACAAATCTATTCTAACCAGGGACGTGTCATTAGTTCTAGTTGGTTGACTTCATCTTGGCTCAAATTCCAGCCTAGAGCACCTGCATTTTCGGCTGCTTGTTTTGCTGTTTTGGCGCCGGGAATTGGGATTACTCCATCTTGAGCGATTAGCCAGTTTAGGGCTACTTGGGCGGGCGTGCGATCGCGCTTTTTGCCCATTTTCCGCAGGGTAGACATAACTAATTCGATTTTATCGATGCCAGCTTTACTGAAACGGGAATCAAATTTACGGGCTCCGGCAGGTTGTTCTTGGGCAGTGTATTTGCCTGTGAGCAATCCTTGGGCTAAGGGGCTGTATGCTAAAATTGTTACTCCCAATTCGCGGGCTGCACTCACAATCCCTTGTTTTTCTACTTGCCGCGATAGCATGGAATAACGTACTTGATTTGTTGCTAGAGGAACGCCTCTTGCTGTTAATATTTTTTGGGCTTCGCGCATCTGTTCTTCTGAATAGTTGCTGACTCCTACTGCTTGAATTCTGCCTTGTTTTACTTCATCTGCTAAGGCGTTCATCAGGGTTTCTTGACTTAGTAAAAAACTGAAGGGCCAGTGTACTTGGTACAGGGCTATTTGTTCTACTTGCAAGCGTTTTAAGCTGGCACTCAAGGCTTCGGAAACTGATTTTCCTGTAATCCGCCAAGGTACGGGGCCGAATTTGGTGGCTATTTGGACGGGTTGGCTGGTTTTTTTGATAAATTGTCCTAGCAATTCTTCTGACAAGCCGTTACCGTAGACTTCGGCTGTGTCGAAAAAGTTGACTCCGGCATCTAGGGATGTTTTGAATGCTGCTTCTACTTCGGCGGGGCCGTAGTTGCTGCCGTAGTTCCAAAATAGTTTGTCGCCCCACGCCCAAGTTCCGACGCACAGGGGAATGACGGCTGGGCCGTTTTGTCCTAGGGTAATGGTTGTCACGGTTGGTAAATCCACAGTTATTGATTCTCTTTATTTTTATATGAATTTATACGAATAATCGCATTTGAGCTTCGGGCTTTGGGAGGAAAGGCGGCTGTATCTCAGTTACTATAAATGAGTCATGCTGTATTTATTTTAATAGTTATGTCGATCGACCGTTTGCCAGATTCTAGATTAACAGATTCCGCGACTGCGGCACAAAAGCGGGTTAATTTGCTGACTATGTTCCGGCTGGGTTTGTTTCAGATGGGGCTGGGCATGATGTCGATTTTGACGCTGGGCGTGCTCAATCGCGTGATGATTAAGGAGTTGGCGATTCCGGCTACTGTGGTGGCTGGTACGATAGCGATGCACCAGTTTGTCGCCCCGGCTAGGGTGTGGTTCGGGCAAATGTCTGATGCTAAGCCTTTGTTTGGGCATCACCGCACGGGTTATGTGTGGCTGGGCGGGGCTTTGTTTGTGATTTCGGCTTTTTTGGCGGTACAGGTAATGTGGCGTTTGGGCGACAGTCTAGAGGCTGTGGGATGGACGACTCCGACTTACGGTTGGGTGGGTTTGTTGGGTTTGGTTTTTGCAGTTTACGGGATTGCAATTTGTTCGAGTTCGACTCCTTTTGCGGCTTTGTTGGTGGATGTTTCGGATGAGGAGGATCGATCGAAGTTGGTGGGTGTTGTGTGGTCGATGCTGATGGTTGGTATTATTATCGGGGCGATTGTCAGCAGCAGTTTGCTGAAGCAAATTGATGGGGATGTGCCGCGCGAAGTTTTACGGGCTTCGATTAATAGTTTGTTTGTGAAAGTGCCGGCGGTGGTTTTGTTGTTGGTGGGGATTGCGACTTTTGGGGTTGAGAAAAAGTATTCGCGCTATGGATTGCGATCGCTCGCAGTGAATCGAGAAGATAAAATTACTTTGGGAAGCGCGCTGCGGATTTTGACTGCTAGCCGTCAAACCGGTTTGTTTTTTACCTTCCTGCTAGTAATGACGATTTGTTTGTTCATGCAGGATGCGGTTTTGGAACCCTACGGCGGGGAAATTTTTAAGATGCCGATTTCGGAAACTACGCGGTTGAATGCTATTTACGGTACTGGTGTGCTTTTGGGTTTGGGAACCACTGGTTTTTTTATTGTGCCGCGTATCGGCAAGCAAAATACGATTAGATTGGGTTGTTTGTCGGTAGCTGCTTGTTTGGGCTTGATTATTTTATCGGGATTTACTGGTAATCCAATTGTGTTTAAGTCGGCTTTAATGTGCTTCGGATTAGCTTCAGGAATTACAACGACTGGCGCGTTGAGTTTGATGTTGGATTTGACTGCTGCGGAAACTGCGGGGACTTTTATTGGCGCTTGGGGTTTGTCGCAAGCGATGGCGCGAGGTATTGCGACGGTTAGCGGGGGTGCTATTTTGGATTTTGGCAGGAGTTTGTTTGGGGTGCCGATGTTGGCTTACGGGTTAGTTTTTACAGTACCGGCTGTGGGTATGATTTTTGCTGTTTTCCTGTTGAGTCGGGTGGATGTTGGGGAATTTCAGGATAATGCTAAAAGTGCGATCGCCACTATTCTTGAAAATGAATTAGACTAAGGTTCGTAGTGAGGACTTCAGTCCGCATTATTTAGGAAAAAAACTCAGGTTCGTAGTGAGGACTTCAGTCCGCATGATATCGTGAAGAAAGGACTAAAGTCCTCACTACGAACAAAATACAAATGAAAGATTTTTGGAACTCTATTTTAAGTTTTTCTCAGACTACTGTCAAGACAATCGGACAGCAGTTTTTGAAAGATTTCGGTTCTGCACAAGCGGATGAGAAAGATGATGGCAGTCTGGTTACACAGTCTGACAATTGGGCGGATGCGACAATTAGAAGTGCGATCGCACTTGCGTTTCCCAGTCACGGGATCTTGAGCGAGGAAGGAGAACACGTTTTCCCTGATACTGAATGGTGTTGGGTTGTCGATCCTCTGGATGCTACCACTAATTTTGCTCGCGGAATTCCGATTTGGGGGATTTCTTTGGGTTTATTGTATCGCGGAACTCCGGTTTTTGGCTGTGTGCATTTGCCACTGCTGAATCAAACTTTTCACGGTTTTTATGCAGAGGATTTGGCGGACGACAATGTATTGACAAATATGCCTCAAGGTGCATTTTTAAATGGTATTCAGATTCGCCCGACTGCTGATAAAATGAGC
>PVWI01000009.1 GCA_003003725.1 filamentous cyanobacterium Phorm 6
TGTCAAGGGGCTTAATTTTACCCGCTCTTCAACTGTGCCTCCCAATCAATACCACTGATGCGATGTTAGCCAAGTGTGACAAAGGGCTTAATTTTACCCGATATCCAACTGTGCCGATTGCTCATACTGTTGTAGCGACTTTTCTGGCAACACTGGCATCAATTACCGCAACTGTCCCCATTCAACTTGGGTAGCATCGTTACGGCCTAAAACTTAGAGGCGCGTGGCTCACGCGCTCTCTCTGAAATCAAGTACAACCGTACCATCGCCCCACAATTGTCACTGCCTTCAAAGTGCCTAGTTTAACAAGTTTCGCCGCTTTTGCTTTGACTACAAAATTTACTGGCTTGCCTTCGTAACGGTTAGAGCATTCTGGCAGCCCAAAATTTACTGAGACATCTCGCTTTTTTTGTACAAAAGTGCGGTAGCACTGCATTCAATAAAGCCAAACAAACTGAACTGCAACTCTTGCTAGAAAACGGCTACCGCCTTTGTCCTATACATTAATATGCAATAGCTGAATGGCTAATAACGAGGCGGCTATTTTTTAGGCAACCTTAACAGCCTATTCGATTAGTTCTGCTTGCTCAATTATGAAAGTACAGCTTGCTTTAAATGCAACCACTTTTGAGCCTCTGCTACAATTGCTTAAAATTGGGTAGTGTAGAGTTTGCTGTTAAATTATTAAATAAGTCTTAAGCGTACCGAGACAGGAAAAAACCTCAAAATTAACTTTTTGAGACTGAGTTTCCATGATTTTTTTTGCATAAATTTGCATAAATTTGAGTTCTTGTGAGTTTTTTTGAGTAAAAGTATGCAAACTCAGCTTGAATTATTAGCTGAAGTCGAGGCAGTATTTGCAACTAAAAACTCAAATTTATGCAAAATAATGCAAATTTATGCAAGCTGGGAAACCAAGGAAAAAAGCAGGGATGAGCGATAGCAAGCAATGTTTTTGTGATCACAAATTGGCTTTAAAACAGCAAGGCTTGTGCGTTCTGGCGCTCAAACTAATGCAGGCTGCAAAACAACTGCATCAATCGGTACTGACTCCCATGCAATACGATCGCGCTTGTCCTTGTAAGCGGATTAGCATAAACTTCTACAGGCGCACATACGAAAAGCAGGTATGGGCAGTAGCAATAGCAATGTTGGGCGATATATTTATACAGATGCGAGGAAAGTTACAGCCGAGTGAATGAAATGGATGGTGCGATCGCAAATCGCTCGCCCCTACAATCGCAATTCAGCACAAGCGATCGCTGTACTCCCGAAATAACTCACGCCCTTCAACGAGCGCCGAACATTAAATTAAAGTCGCCACATCTCGATTATTCGCTATTCGCGAATGTAGAATAAAGGAAAGAAAGCGATGCCCAAGGCTGGCTGAGCCTACCCATAAAGCTATGCTCAAACCGCAAGATATCCTTGCCATACTCAAAGTCCACAGTTGGGAAAAAGCAACCTGGACTTACAACACCCTCGCTCAAAGCTTAGGCATGAGTGCCTCAGAAGTTCATGGCGCTCTTTCTCGATGTGCAGCAGCAGGCCTCTATGATGGCGAAAATCGCAGGATTTTGACGCAAGCGCTACTAGAGTTCTTAGTTCACGGGCTGCGCTATGTATTCTACGCCCAACCCGGCCCCTTAAGTCGGGGACTGCCAACGGCGCATTCGGCTGAGCCGCTAAAAAGCAAGCTGGTGGTCTCACCATCAGAGATGTATGTCTGGCCTGACCCTCAAGGAGTCGTCAGAGGGCAGGCGATCGCACCCCTGTACCGTTCAGTCCCTCAAGCTGCTAAAAACGATCCAGAACTTTACGCCTTGCTTAGCCTGATTGATGCGCTGAGAGTAGGTCGAGTGCGGGAACAGCGTTTGGCGGTTAGCGAACTTGAAAACAGGCTCGTTACTCTATGAACCCGCAGATATTGATGCTAGAAACAGTTGCCAGGGTATTATCGATGGTTTCGAGCTGAGCTTGAAAGTTTGTGCTCCATCGTCCCTGCTTTCCTCTCGCCCGTTGCTAGAAATTCAGGTCGCGCTAGCTTGCTATTACAAAGTATTGAAGAGCAACTGGAGCGCACAAGCCAACTGAACTACAACTCTTGCTATAAAGCGGCTACCGCCCTTGTTCCGAAGATTGATACGAATAGCTGCATAGCGAATAACTGGGGGCAATCTTTTAGGCAATCTTAACAGTCTATTCGATTAATTCGGCTTACTCAAGACAGTCTATTCAATTAGTTCGGCTTGCTCAAAACAGCCTATTCAATTAGTTCGGCTGGCTCAAGATTGAGATTAAATTATCAATCTTGAGCCTGTTTTGAATCAATTGCAATTTCCATTGCTTCAATTCAGGATTGCAGAGTTAGCTGTAAAACTCTTAAATAATTCTTAAGCGTACCAGGACGGGAAAAAACCTCAAAATTCACTTTTCTCAAGTGAGTTTTTTTGAGTTTTTCTGCATAAATTTGAGTTTTTTTGAGTAAATTTGTGCAAGCTGCAAATTGAAGTGTTCGCTGTTTTTGGCTTAATTAGCAACAAAAAACTCATAAAAACTCAAATTTATGCAAATTTATGCAAGGTAGAAAGCTTGCACAAAAAGCAGAGATGGACGGTAGCAAGCAATGTTTTTGTGATCACAAATCTGACTTTTAAGTGCGGAAAAAAAAATAATCCACCCATAAATACGGCATCCTAACCGCAAGGTCAGGTTTAATACTTTCTTAAGCTTTAATGACAAATGTAACTGTTTGTACTACAAGTTAACTGAATATTGTCTCGACACAATAATGCTCCGTTTTTTTGCATAAAGCGATCGCGTAGTCGGCTCCGACTGCACAAAAATTACCATTCTGACCCCGGCATAGATAATGTATGCTCGCACCATCGGCTCGCGCAACATTGAGCGGTGGGACAGTTGTTGCCATACCCATAGATCATCTCAACTTCGGACAGTGCGGTGAGTGTACTGACTTCAAAGAGAGCTGCTACGAATCGACTTCCCGCGATCGCAAGAGCCTCGCGCATAGAACCCACCACTACCACCAGCTTTTTGCTCGCTTGTGACTACCATCGCCGGAGTCAGAGGGCAGGCGATCGCACCTCAATGAACAATTTATACAATTAAAGGAAATTATCGTAGTCAATCTCTACTTTAATAAACCCTAATAGCCCTCTCCAATTGGGGGGGATAAAATCACCAGAATAGCGGTGTTCAATTACAGTTGTTAACTTGTATATTTACAAACAGTGATTACCGATTAAAAGCTATGAAAAATTTACCGAAAGTCAGACCCAGAGAGCAGCTATCAAGCCATATCCACATCCGCTTGACTGACTCCGATTACAGCGAAATTCAAACACTAGCTCACCAAGTAAACTTGAGTATGAGCGACTTCATGCGTCGTGCAGCTTTGAGGAGAACTATGCCACACCCTCTATCTGTATTGGATTTGAAAGCCTATCAAGTTTTATGCCAAATTAATGCTCAACTTAAAATTGCAGCAAACAACCTCAATCAGATGAAGAAAGCTTGCAATAGTGCTCTGGTATTGGGAGAACCCGTTATTGTTAATAGAGGACTATTAGAAAATGTACAGCAACTTATTCGAGAGAACCAAACTGCAATTAAAACAATAGTTGCCAACCTCACCAAATCTACAGTCCGCTAATTCTTAATAAGCCTCAGCAATTGATGTAATAAATCTACTGTGAAACGGCTATGATTGGCAAACAAATCAAAGGTACAGGCTTTCGTGGCTGTCTGAACTATGTACTCGGCAAAAAAGATGCCGATTTAATTGGTGGTACTATGTGTGGACAAACACCTGAAGAACTTGCTGCTGAATTTGCCATTGCCAGACAACTAAGACCTAACCTGAAAGTAGCAGTTTTTCATGCTACTTTATCTGTCGATTCTACCCAGAAACTAGAAGTAGATGTTGACAATGACCAGCGCTGGCTGGAAATTGCAGCTAACTACATGAAAGCGATGGAATTTGACAATAATCAGTATGCAGTTGTCAAACACAGCGATACAAACCATGACCACATTCACATCGTTGCCAGTCGCATTCGTCTAGATGGGAGTGTCGTTGATGATAGCTGGGATTATTACAGAAGCCAAGAAGTAATCCGCCAGTTAGAAAGAGACTACAATTTAGAAGCTGTTACACCTAGTTGGGAAACATATAAGCGATCTCCGACTACTGGAGAACATAGGTACTTACAAAGCAAGGGAAACAAGAGTGTCAGGGTGCAATTACAAGACCTAATTGATGAAGTTACCCAAGATAACCCAAGTATGCCAGAATTTGTTGAACGGTTGCAGCAACAAAGCGTAGAGGTGCAAGTAAAAACAACTCAAAGTGAACTAAGTCAAGGCATTTCTTACAAAATAGATGGGGTAGCTTTAAGTGGCACTCAATTGGGTAAAGCCTACACTTTTTCTGGATTGCAGAAGCATCGAGGCGTTAGCTATGACAAAGGGCGAGATAACGCCCTAATTGAGGCTTTAATGCAGCCACAACACTTAGCTATTGCCCCTGGCGAGGCAGAGAGAAATGAGTTAGAGTCGTCACAATCTGAGCTAGTAGCAAGCGCACCTGCAACAGCAAGTGAGTTAGAGTCGTCACAATCCGAGTTAGTAGCAGGCGCACCTGCAACTCCTGCAACACCAAATGAGTTAGAGTCGTCACAATCTGAGCTAGAAACAACCGCACCTGCGATTCCTGCAACAGCAAATGAGTTAGAGTTGTCACAATCTGAGCTAGCAGCAACCGCACCTGCAATTCCTGCAACAGCAAATAAGCTAGAGTTGCAATTATCAATCCTGCCTGAAAGGAATGAAACTCAGTGGCAAAAAGTGCGATCGCATCTAGCAGTCGAGTACAGTTTACCTTTAGAGTTACTCGATTTATTGCACTCTCATTCTTGGCTGTATGCCGGCTCAGAAAAGGCTGTCTTTACAGGACGGACGCTTGAGGGGGAAGCCAGGTTCGCTTTTGTTCTCGATGAAAGAGGCGACTTTACTACAACCCATCCCCTGTCATCTGAAGCTGCTTTCTGGGTAGCCACTACTGGAGAAATTGAGCGAGCTGTGATTGCTTGTAACCCAATAGAAGCCCTTTCAATTTTGCTTATTGAACAGGAACAGGATAACTCTACAACAGCACCAGCGACACTTTACCTAGGAATTGAACGAGCTTCACAACTGCCTATGGAATTTTTACAAGAACTCGATAGCGTTATTATAGCGATTGCCGAAGATTCTCACCTCGCTCGAAATGCGAGCGCGCTGCTACCGGATGCAGAACTTGTCAATCCACCGTCAAGTTGGAATGATATCTGGATACAATTAATTGAGCAAGAACAGCAAACTCAAAAACAAAATAACCAACAGTATAAACGGCGCACCCAAGATATCGAACTGGATTAGCTTTTACAGCTTTAAAAATTGATACGACCTACGCAACTGAGGAATTTTTAGACTATCTGTGGCGTAAGGTGCTCCGTGTGTAGCATACAGATAGAGCCTCTACGAAAGTCCTGTTGACTGTGGTTTAAGCAAGCAAAACGCTAGCTAAAAAAAATTATAATTGCGACATTAATCACTGATACCGCTGCCAATAATTATTATAAGTGTTCCAATATATTTGTCAACAATTTTCGCTGCACACACAGCTAGAGCGAACATTGCGGTGCATCCGGCTATCGCCGTTACTCCCTAAAAAATTAAGTCGCGATCGTAGTCAGGGGGTAAATTTTTACCTGACTTTTAAGCTCGCTCGGACAATAATTGTTTAACCGATTGCAAAGCGCGAGGCCGACAACAGCAATTTATGCAACTGCCAAGGCTGACATAACGGCTGCTGCACTGCCAATTTTTTCGCACTTCTGAAATTTGATTTTTTATTCAATTTACTATACCGTAACTTGACTATTAAGTCAATTCACTTGTTATTAAAAAGGCTAAAAAATAGCTAATTGTTGTGCGCCCTAAAGTCAGGCATTTGCAGTATAAAGTCAGGCGTTTGCAGTATAAAATCAGTGAGATTACAGGCATTTGCAGGGACTGCACTTTACCTGCAAATGCCTGTAAATATCCTGCAAATACCTGAATTTGTCGGTCAAATTGCTGCCTTTTTGTGTCGAGCGTACATTTGCCTGTTGAGGCTGGTTATGGCTGTTCTCAATCGGTAGCAAGCAATGGTTTTGTCCGTACAAACCTGACTTTTACGTGCAGAAACAAAAACAATGCACCCTTATGAATGGGGCATTCTAGGTGTCAAGGCGCTTGATTTTTACCCACCCTTCGACTGTGCCGATTGCTCACATTGCTCCTGCTGCTGTGGCGGTTTTTGTCGAGGCCATCGACGCGGGAAACCTGACAGCAGCCGATGTGGTGGCAGTTGTTGGCGCGGCAGAATTTGCAGAGTTTCAGCGACTTAGAGTTCTCCGGTTCCAGCCGGAAATCCAAAATCTAAAATCTAAATTTGCGGATGTGTCCGTCGTTCAAAAACGACTATGACCGATTGGACTCCACCGGGTGTTACCAAGTTGGTAACACCTTTGTAACTGGAATCGAGGCTATCGGGTTTGGCTCGATCGTCTGACCCGGGATTTGTAGTTTATAAAGGCAGGTCAAACCAGAGCCGGGTTAAGTCGATCGCCCGATCGTCCTAGGAAAAGTGGGTAAAACTAATATTTGCTCATATTTACTCATATTTATTCATAAAAAAACTAACAAAAACTAACGAAAACTAACGAAAACTTACCCCTGATCGTCCCTCGGTGCTGTCACTGGCTGCCTCTTCCGTCCTCGGATTGAAGGGCGATCGGGGTTAACAACGTAAATTTTGCATAAATTTTGCATAAATGAACATATTGCTGCTGTGCGATTTTTCGGTGCTGACCACGGAGAAATTATGTGCGATCGGGGGTTTGTCGGTTGCTAGCACCGATCACCTAACTAATCCCCGGTAAATCGGTAAGGATTGCGTTGAGTTGATTTATTTTGACTTTATTTTGACTTTATTTGACTTTTAGCCCGATCGCCCGTAGCTCCTGACCATCTGGGACTAAGTGCGGACTAAATACACTTTTTACACAGATTGAGCGACTGTTGCAGTGTATTTAGTGCATTTACTGTGGCTCCCCGGTGTGGTTCGAGCGGGCCAGTAAATGTAGGCTTTTTAGACGGTTCGATCGTCCGTGCAGGGCAAAAAGTCTACATAATGCCGCAACTCCCCGGCGTGGTGCGATCGAGTCTTGATTGGTTATATTTTCTTATATTTTGTTATATTTTGTTATGCCTGCGATCGGCTGCGAGATTAGAGAGTAAGGAAGCTCTTGGGTTTTAGGGCAACCAAAAAGGTATAATTATTCCCTGTATCCTTTAGGTTCCTTTGGGTTTTGCAACTATTCTTAGTAACGATACTAACGAGGCTCTTGGGTTTGGGGGCAAAGCTACAACCACCTAAAACCCTATTAGGGATTGAAACAGGCCACAAAAAGGTAGCAAAAGGGCCGCAACATACACCACAAAAAACCTATATCCTGATGAACTTGCAGTAGTTTCAAGTCATAGATGGGGATATAGGATTATCCTGATGAAGCTGTAGCGGTTTCAACCCCTAGGCTGGAGAAGATAACAAAGCTGGCAAAGTACCAGAAAAGCAACGAATTAAACCAACGAAACTACCTATGACAATTGGCAAGCTTGAACTCATCATCAAAATTAACGAACTTCCTACCAACGTAGAGACTAACAAAGACAACTGGAAAACCTTTGAGCTTGACTGTGACGGTCGGGTCGTGTCCGTTACTGTTAAGCCAAAAATATGGAAGAAGCTTGAGGATGCTGCTGCCAACTATCCCATGTGGGTGGCTGTTATCGGTGGCAAGATGGGTGAATCAACCTCTAACGGCTTTGTGCTATCAGAGCCAAATATCCAAGTCTTTGAGAAAAAACCGAAGGAACCTAAACCTGAAGCAGAGCAGTGACAGAGGTTTGAG
This sequence comes from filamentous cyanobacterium Phorm 6, assembly GCA_003003725.1. Taxonomy (GTDB): domain Bacteria; phylum Cyanobacteriota; class Cyanobacteriia; order Cyanobacteriales; family Microcoleaceae; genus Microcoleus. The sequence goes on from PVWI01000009.1 coordinate 8,019, forward strand.
TAGCAATTGTGCAGAAACTTGCAAACAGGGCTGAAAGCCTCGCTTAGCAAAGATTTAAGCTAAAGCAGTTAGCAAGCCAATTTGGGGTAAATGGCTTGCTAACCGAGCTAACTGACCCGTCTGTTGTTTTAATCCATTGACAGTCATTTATGGCAATAGCAGAGAATTTACCGTCACCGTTCCGCAATCCCCAAAATTCCCTATCCTGATGAAGCTGTAGCCGTTCCCCGCCCTGGCTCAGGATATACTCCTATCCTGATGTAGGTGCAAGGGTTACAAGCTCTAGGCGGGGAAAAGTGGTCACAATAAAATGAATACTACTGAGAGGCAAAAGAGATGACCCGAAAGGAAGCAGTGCGACGAATTGAGTGGGCTGCCGCAAAGAAATTGACGGAACTAGATTTATCAGGGCTGGATCTGAAAGAACTGCCGCCAGAAATTGTCAACTGTACGCATTTGACACAGCTTTTACTTAGCCAAAATCAAATTACCCAGCTCCCAGAGGCGCTTGGGCAAGTGTCAAATCTGACAGAACTTAACCTCAGTGAAAATCAGATTACCTCTATCCCAGAGGTGATCGGGCAACTGTCAAATCTGACAGGGCTTAACCTCAGCCATAACCAGATTACTTCCATCCCAGAGGCATTGGGACAACTGTCAAATCTGATATGGCTCGATCTTAGCAGTAATAAAATTAACTCCATCCCAGAGGCACTAGGGTCTTTGTTTAACCTGACAAGGCTCGATCTTAGCAACAATAAAATTAACTCTATCTCAGAGGCGTTAGGGCAACTATCTAATTTGGCAACACTTGACTTAAGTAACAATGAAATTACTTCCCTCCCAGAAACGCTGGGGCAACTGTTCAATTTGATAGGGCTTTACTGTGGTGAAAATCAGATTACCTCTCTCCCAGAAGATATTGGACAACTATCAAATCTAAGATGGCTTGATCTGAGTAACAATAAAATTACCTCCATTCCAGAGGCACTTAGTCAATTGTCCAATCTAACACAACTTCTCCTCAATAACAATAAGATTACCTCTATTCCCGACGCACTTAGGCGGTTGTCCAATCTGACGCTATTTAAGCTCAGTTACAATGAGATTACTTCTATCCCAGAGGCAATTGGGCAACTGTCGAGTTTGACTGGACTTTACCTTGGTAACAATCAGATTAAGGAAATCCCAGAGACAATCGGGCAACTATCCAATCTGAAATGGCTTGAACTCAGCAACGACCTGCCTTGGCGAATTGCGGATATGACAAGGTTTAACCAAATTACCTCCATCCCAGAATCGCTAGGACAATTGTCGAATCTGAGAGGGCTTTACATTCGTTTCAATCAGATTACCTGTATCCCAGATGCTCTTGGTAAATTGTTGAAGCTGACAGAACTTGACCTTGGGTACAATCAGATTAGGGAACTCCCCGATGCGATCGCGCAACTGTGGAATTTAACACGACTTCATCTCCCTGGCAATCTAATGGGAACTACCCCAAAAGCCATCGCCCACCTGTCAAATCTGACAGAACTTGACCTCAGTAACAATTATGTTGGCTTCTCAAAAGTGATTGGGCGACTGTCCAAGCTGACACACCTTAACCTTCGTGGTAATCAAATTTACTCAGTTGCAAAGGAGATCGGTCAACTGTCCAATTTGACACACCTTGACCTCGGTAACAATCTGGAGATGCAGGTCATTCCAAAGGAACTCGGTAAGTTGTCGAATTTGACACACCTTGACCTCACTTCCGCTCAGATTCGTTCCCTCCCAGAGGCTATTTGGCGACTGTCGAATTTGACACACCTTGACCTCTGTTACGCTGGGATTACCTCCATCCCCGACACACTCGGTAAGTTGTCAAATTTGACACACCTTAACCTCAGTTACACTCAGATTACTTCCCTCCCAGAGACTATTTGGGAACTGTCGAATCTAACAGAGCTTAACCTCAGTTACACTGGGATTACCAAAATCCCAATGACTATTAGGCAACTGTCAAATCTGACACGGCTTTACCTTAATAGTATGCAGATTACCAAAATTCCAGAGGTGCTCGCACAACTTCCAAATCTGACATGGCTTTGTCTTGGCCATAATCAGATTACCGAAATCCCAGATGTGATCGGGCAAATGTCGAGCTTGATAATGCTTTACCTTGGTGACAATCAGATCACCACTATTCCCGATGTGATCGGGCAATTATCGAATCTGAAAGAGCTTCACCTCCCTAATAATCAGATTACTGAAATCCCGGAGGCGATTCGCAGTATGAAAAATTTGGAAGAACTAGATTTGCGAGGTAATCTGGTGCCGATTCCCCCGGAAGTTCTGGGGCACGGTCAAAATTATGGAGGTTGTGGTGATTTGCGAGCCATTCTCGCCTATTGCTTCCACATCCCCAATCCAGCGCTACCTGAGTTAGATACTAAGCATCAGGAAGTTAAATCTGAGGGAAACGTAGAAAAAGTAGATTTGGGAGGTAATCCACTGCCAATTTCGCCAGAAATATTGGGTGATAGTTCAAAAGCCGGGGAAGTCCCTGAAGAGTGGCGTACTATTATGAAATCCTTTTTCCCAAACCTCAATCCAGCGCTACCTGAGTTAGATACTAAGCATCAGGAAGTTGAATCTGAGGGAAACATAGAAAAAGTAGATTTGCGAGGTAATCCACTGCCAATTTCGCCAGAAATATTGGGTGATAGTTCAAAAGCCGGGGAAGTCCCTGAAGAGGGATCTACTATTGCGGAATTCTTTTTCCAAACCTCCAATCCACCGCTGCCTGAGCTAGACGCTGAGTACCAAAAAATTGAATCTGAGGGAGATTTTGACCCTAAAACTCTTCACGATGCTAGACGACGGATAACTGCTTCTATTGTGCAGCGACAGGGACAGGCTGAATTTCGACGTGAGTTGTTAATTGCTTACGGGGGTCGATGTCCAATAACTGATTGTGATGTAGAGTCAGCTATCGAAGCAGCACATATAATTCCATATCAAGGTACTCAAACCAATCATCCGACAAATGGTTTACCGCTCAGAGCCGACATACACACTCTCTTCGATTTGCATCTATTATCAATACGACCTGACACCAATGAAGTGGTGATTGCCCCTGAACTCGTCGGTACCTGTTACCAAGATTTGGGTGCTCGGAAAGTGACTTTGCCACAGGATCAAAAAACAGCACCCAATCAAAACGCTCTCAGAAAACATCATGAAACTTTTCTCAGCAAATGTAAAATTGGTCAACTATAAAGGTTATAAGGTCTAGATGGGGATTTTTGAGTTTCCCCGCCTAAAATTTAAAAAATTCTTTTCTGTAACCCTTGGCAGTTACTCAAAAGTTACATATCAAAGTTAGGTAACTTAGTCAGGTTACATACGTTAGTGAGTAACTTAAATTTTATTTTAGTTGTTTACTGAGGAGGGTTTCTGAATTTCTAGTGTTTTTGTCTCTACTCAAACGCTATATACAGCAATTAAAAAATTAGATACATTTTCCTAAATAATTATCCACATTTTTTTATTATCTGCTAATATATGTAAATATTAATGTTTGAACCATTTTGTCTTGAAGTAGAATGTTATGACGGAAGAAATTTCTCTTGGTAATGATAAAAATCTTACTTTATATATTAATGAAACAACAGGACTTGTTTCTAAAATTGAGGTTGATGCACCCAATAATAAAATGAGGAAATATACACACCATTTTCCATATCACGTTACTAGAGAAGAAGCTATTCAGCAAGCGATAGTTGGTAGTATAGGCTTTTAGTAGACAAACAGTACACAGGGTGTAGACACTAAAAAATGACTATCCCCGCCTAGCTTGATTTATAAATGTTTCAGCCTGTAAATCAGGATAAGCGGATTTTCTGATTGACAGCCTCTAACCCTTGTCCCTACATCAGATACTTGCTGGTTGTGGCAACCGTTCGATCGCTCAAAACATCCCATCAAGTAAATCGGTAACGTCTCTTTGGTCACGCCCCCGGTTATCGTCATACACCATCAAGGTGTTTAAATTCTTGTGTCTGCTGAGTTTTTGAACTTTCCGCACATCCCCGTCTGTGGCATCCAGCGCCGCCGTTATCGCGCTGTGGCGGATGCGGTGGGGTGACATCTGTTTGCTGACGCCAGCATTCTCGCTATGGCGGACAATAATCTTGCGGAGCCCGTCCCCCGTCAATCTATGACCAGTGTTAGCAAAGTCAAGCGCCGTAAACAGTGGGGCATCTTGAGAGGAATTGTTGCCCCTAGCTTCGAGCCAGTCGGCAATTGCCTGAACAGTCGCCGCCCCCAAGTCGATCATCTCAGCTTGCGTCCCGCGTCCCTTCCCAAAAATCCGCAAAGTCTTACCGGCCGGGTCAAAGTCGCGAACATTTAACTGACTGATTTCGTTTCGCCGCAAAGCATTACCCCACAACAGGCGAAGCAAAGCATAATCACGTTTACCGGCTAGTGTTGTCCGATCGCACTGCTGCAAAATTCGCTCAAAAGTTGGGCAGTCAACTCCCGTCGTATCGCGGTAGGAAGTGACTTTCTCCCCCTTGATGTCCCCTAGCGCATAATGACACGCGCCGAGCTTGCGGCCCATCTCCACCAACGACTTGATAGCCGCCAGCCGCCGATTAACAGTCGCTTCCTTAAGTCCCTTGTCGATCAGCTTAGCTTTATACTTCAACACCACCGAAACGGCCTGACGCTCTTCCAGGTGCAGAAATTCCAAAACGTTATCAGGCACGGCGGCCACCCCTGTCATCGTTTGTAGAAAGTCGTTGACATCGCGCTCATAAGCGCGGCGGGTGTTTTCGGAGCGTTTGTCGGCGAGTAATTGTTTGAGCACGTCGGGGTCAGTATCTAAAGTGTCGAAATACCTTTCAATTTTGGCATCGAGGGAAGCTTCGAGGGCAACGATGGAAATGTCGAGGTCGGTTTTGTTCATGATTGCGGTCTTGATAATTGGCAATTTCCGGTGGCACTTCTTGCAACTGCAACCCCGATAAATCTAATTCACAATTTAATTCACTCAATCCTTGATCGGCAGCCTGCTCAATTCGTCGCACTGCTTCCTCTCGGCTCATGTCGTTTACCTCTCAGTAACATTTATTTTATTGTGAGCAGAATTTAGCTTGTTGGAAAACCTTATTTCCCAACCTAGAGCTTGAAACTGTTACGGCAAAGTGGCAGGGTAAGGTTTACTCTGCATAACAGGTTTTATGGATACCCAAAAATGAGCGCTGGCGCGCCAAAAAATAAAGTATCGGAGATAAAAAATGGAAGTATCGCAAACCAACACCTACTACTTCAATAATTTAACCTTGGTCCACCAAACAGAAAACCAACTGTACATTATGGGAAGGCAAACAACACTGGTCTTAAATTTTCAACAAACAAACTATCAAACGCTCGACAAAATAATCCACGCTCTGCGACTTTTGAGAGATAAAAAAGTCCTACACAGAAAGTCAATTATCGAGCAAGAGTTGCTGGCCTTAAACTTCCAATTCCCTCTCGAAAGCAGCAACGGCAGCAACAACGACAGCAACAACGGCAGCAGCAACGGCAGCAACAAAAACTGCGAGCTAAAAATCGACTGGTAATTCAATTATGCCGGAGAGACAAGTTTGTTTTTCCGGCAGCCGCAAACATCTTTCACCACATTCAAAAATGGCAAACTTTCATGGCAGGATACGTGTATCTTCTGCACTTTGAAAAGCCGATATGTTCAACTCATCCAGCCCAACACTACGTCGGCTGGACAATCATATTTGGACGAAAGGCTTTGGAAACATAAAAAAGGCAGAGGTGCTAAATTTTGCGCCGCTGCCCGAGAACGCGGAATAAACTTTGTCTTGGCAGAATGCTGGGTTGCAGACAAAAGTTTTGAAAGGAGAATCAAAAGGTCAAAAAATCACAAACGTTTTTGCCCTCTGTGCAAAAATTGAAAGGAAAAATCAGCTTTTTTGTAGGAAATGCAATCCCACTAGGACGAAACATAACAGTTTTCAAACATTGTGAGATACAGTTGACCGATTACCTTTTTCCCCATTACCAAGAAGCTAATTTTCCGGTCTACACCGCTTTCATTAGCTTGCATAAATAGTTGCAACTGGGTGTTAAGTTTCGTACTTAAACTCAACACCCAGTTGTTTGTGCGTAATTCCTGTATCTATTAGACATCTCCCATAATGATTGTGGAACAGGCCGTTGGGCCTGTTCTGAACTGTCTTTTTGGGAGATATCTATTGCTTTCGCCAATGCGCCTCAACTCCTCGTCCCCGACATTCCAAACGCCCCGCATCCCTCTCCCGGCGCAATAGACGGCGAATCAAATCAATTCCCACTGTTGGACACCGTTCCTGCAATTCCCTAATCGAGAATTCTTGAGGCAAATTGTTAATCGCATCCAATACGATCGCCGTTTTAGTTCCTTTTGCAGAAGTAACATACCCTACCCGCTGCTCAAACTCCCGATAAGCTGATAGCAGCATGACTCCCAAGAAATACTCCCACCAAGGTAATAAGTTATGCTGCCCTTCATGCCATCCTTGGGAAGATTGGTAAAGCGTATCGTAATAGCTTTCCTTAGTTCTCTCCACAATCCGTTCCAAACTAATAAATCGCCCCACCTCATAACCGGCTTTGTATAGCAGCAACAAAGTCAGCAACCTTGCCATCCGCCCGTTTCCATCTAAAAAGGGATGAATGCACAAGAAATCCAAAATGTAAGTTGGAATCAGCAATAAAGGTTCTATCTCGCCCGATTCCCAGAGGCGATTAAACCGTTCTTGCAGGCGTTCCATTGCCACAGGAGTAGCATAAGCGGGAGTAGGTTGAAACCTCACCACTTTAGTCCCGTCAGGATAAGTAGCGCTAATTTCATTATCCACTGTTTTCCAGCGCCCGCCTGTATTAACAGCAAATTGGTAAAGATCGCGGTGCAGTTGTAAAATGACACCTGTACTAAAAGGAATGTGGTTATAACTGGTGTGAATTGTAGTTAGCACGTCCCGATAACCCGCAATTTCTTGTTCTGAACGATCGCGCGGCGTTGTTTTTTCTGTTACTAATTTCTTAATCCGTTCTAGCGGCACAGTAATGCCTTCAATGCGGTTAGAAGATTCGGTACTCTGAATAACCGCAGCTTGGCGCAAAGTGCCTAAAACTTGTGGCGCTTGTTGTTTAAACAGCTCCTGCTTTCCCTTGTACTCTCCAAGCAAACGAATTGTTTGCAGAAGTCTTTGGTTGAGCTGTTGACTTTCAATGAACCCCTCTTCAAATGACAGCATCTCTATTTTGTCTCTTTTGTATTAATTATAAACATTTATCGCAGTCAATAACTCGGATATTGCGTGCGCTCGCATCAAAACTTTGAAACCCGATCGCAAGCAGAACCGACGCCAAATCCAGATAAATAAGTAAGGCGATAGTTGCTTTTAGCCATAGCCCTTGCCTCTCTTGTTGTCCAAGGTTTGACGCTCAGCAAATCGGGTTGAGTTTCCAGTTGCTTTAAATAAGAGCGATCGCCCGTTACAAAGGCGATCGCCTGAGCCAGGAACTTGCAACAGCTCAAAGGAGCCTGAACCACCTGCTTTTCAGTAAACCTAACCACAATCCAATTCCACTCTAAGAATAATTGATTGCGGCGCATATCGCTGTCAGCATCGCAGCAGTGAGTGGGCTTCTTAGATTTGCCAGCATAAGGTTCATCAATCTCGACATCAATTCCGAGTCCAGATGGAGTGTGAATTACAGTAAAATCTGCTGAATAGCTCCTCTGAGATGACGGAATTTTAAACTCTGCTGCTTGGACAACTTCCTCGAAATATCGCTGCAAATATTGCAAAAAGCGCTCTTCGCTCACTCCTTGCTGAGCTTGAGATATGCCATTAGAACTAACCCGAAGTGACATCAAATCCTTGAGCGATCGATTTCTGGAATCTAACTCAATTTTTGCGGTTTTTAAAACAGTCTGCACCCCTTCTTTTTCTAGCTTAAAACTAGAAAATTCCTGCTGTTTGTTGGATAACGTCTCTTGTTGGAATAATCTTTTTTGTTGGAATAATCTTTTTTGTTGGGATAATATCTCTTGTTGGGATAATATCTCTTGTTGTTTGTACTCAAGAACTTGCTGCTTATACCTGGATAGCAGTTTTTGACGGCAACCAAACACATAACTATAAGCAGCCGCGATTAAACATGAATAAGCAGCTACTACCAACAGCATTTCCCACCACAGCCAACCCCAAGAAATAGCTAACAGCGGAAGTGCGATCGCACCATAGAGCCAAAACACCCAAATTAACCACAGCAACTTGACAGGTAACACCACAGGTGGTTGAGGCGGAGTCAACAAAACAACAGGTTTCCCGAATTCTTGAGTTTCTTGAAGTTGGGATGAGGTGGCACAACTAGAAGTTGCCTCTGGCAAAGGATATTGATGGCAGAACTGCATTACTACTTTTGGGTAAAAAACTATAGGATAATTCATAACTTTAAATACTCCTTTTTTTAAGAGCGCGGTCGCGCTATTTTTAAGAAATTTTTTTGAATTGTATGCAAAAAATCACCCAGTCAAACTCACAAAATTTAACTCATTCTCAACCAGGTAGCAAGATTCAAAATGACAAACAAGTCTCTCTTAAATCCGACCCTGAAACAATGGCTGCACTTACTCAACTCGAAGAACGTCGCGATTATTATCACACCTGCATCAACGGAGGATATTAAGCATGAATTTAGCCACAGCGACGCTTGCTCAAAGTTCAACAACTGCGGCTCAACTTTGGCATCAACTAGAGTCAGCAGAAAGCTCAGAAGAAATTGACCAACTGCTGCAATCCCTTTGGCAAACCCAAGAAACCCAGGAACTCGCTGTTGATGCCCATGCCGACTTAGCCGACCAAATTGATGCCGAAATTGCAGGAATTACAGCCAGGATGCAGTATTTGATAGAACTGCATTCAAAAGCTCTCAACAAACTCCAGGGGTGGAGAGAGCGCTTAGATCAAACCGTTCTCTACTTCAACGAGTGCGGCGTGTTAACTTCAGAAACTGTTGGCAAACACCGCCGTATTACTGTTAAGGAAAATCCGCCTACCTGTGAAGTTTTGATTGACTCATCTCAACTACCAGAACTCTATCGCCGAGTCGAAACTAAAACCGTAATTTCTGCGGACAAAAAGGCGATTGCAGACGCTTGGAAACAAGGAATGCCTGTAGATGGCACTAGGGTTTTCCGTAAGCGCAAAGTGGTTTACAGCTTGCTTCCAGGTAACAATTTGCACTCTCTTCAAGCCAACCAGACGCTTGAGAGTCGTTCTTCGGATAAAACGCAGTCCAAAAAACGGCGTTAGTCATCTTTTCAGGTGTCAGCAATGCCTTAATCTGACACCGGAATTATTAGACATCTCCGAATTAGACCCCTCCGAAAAAGAATGTGAAAGGCTTGTTTTGTAAGAGCGAAAACTTAATTTCTCTCGATATAGCCTTTTTCAGTTAGCTAGGTAATTGGTACAACGTAATTGGTACAACGTAATGCGTAATGAGGCATGGTAAGGGAGCATGAATCGTCCATGCCGGGCTGGTAGCTAACACGATCGAAAATTACCAATCCTGAAATTAACTATTACCGATTACCTATTACCTTGTACCGACCTTGGGAGTTATGAATTTTCAGTTGTGAGTTGTGAGTTTTAAGAGTTTTCTTTAACTCACAACTCAAAATTCACGCATTCAAAACTCAGGAGGGCTCGAAGCGTACCTCATGATACTGAAAATTGCTAGCTCTATTACAAATCAATCCAGTATTGAGGGTTTTCAACTTGTTCTTCGGTGACGTTGAACAACGTTGATGCTCTACCTTTAATAACCCCGTCAGCATCAAAACTCAAACCTCCCAACTGCTGACTGTTTTCACCTTCTCCAAAAGCAACGCGGGCAAATACATCGCTATCGCTATCAGAGAAATAATCTCGCTGGCTTTCCATAGCCGTAGTTGTGCGAACTACTTTCACTTTTTTTCTCCACATTGGGATTGTCATTCTGATTGTAACACGCTACTTCTTTCTTCTAAACCCCTCCAATTGGAGGGGGTAAATATCACTCAGTAGCAGGAATTTGTGAAGGAACAACCTTGTCAAAATCTGGACTATTACTGTGCGTAAGTCCTAAAAATGTAAAAACTAGGATTCAGGAGCTAATCAATGAGCAGAAGAAAACTTACCCCAGAACATCGCTCCACAGAATGGGTAGCTGGGGAAGGACTAAAAATCCCAGTCTTTGATATGTCCTTGGCTGACGGTAGAGCAAAAGGGCGGTACCAAGCTGAATCAGAAGTGCTGCGTAATTCCCTGCTTGAACTGCTTTTTGAACCTGAAGAATTAGCATCCCTAACCATCGTTAAACCCGACCAAAATGATAGCAGCTTCGACCCTCTGAAAAACATCGATTTCGGAGATGGTATTACCAGAAGAGTTGCTTTCAGCTCCGGCAAAAATGTGTATTTTGCAGACAAAAAACTCTCAACCAAACTGTTGAGCGTATTCAAAACACAACCCGACCACGCCTGTCGCTACGGCTCACTGCTAGTTAGCAGTTGCAACCAAGGAGCAAAATTGTTAGATAGCTCCCAAGAAGGCGAAACCTTGCGACTCAAAATTGTTGATTCTCAAAGCGATGACCAGAGTGAAAAAGCGAAAGCTCATAAGTGGCAAACGGGAGACTGTCACGGTAAAATTTCACCGGCACTATCCCAACAATTAGGAGGGAATTATAACCGACCTTTTCAATTCAGATTTGCCTGGATGCAGGAATGGGGACAAGAAGACTGCCACACTCCAGAAATTAGCTTTCTTGCCAAAGGAACGCTGTTGCCTGATGCTAATTTAACCTCCGACTTGGGTTATGATATCATTATGGATCGCTCCTCTATCAAAGGAGTTGCTAAAGAGCAATTAGCTGAATTTATCCCCTGTGGTGACTACGAATTTCCCAAAGCTATACTGGGAAATCGAGGTAACGCCAAAGTAACTGAATACGAAAATTCCTGGCAATTTTCGATTTGGTATTCCGAAGCAGCTATTCAGGCTGACATAGCCACACCGACCCAAATTGAAGCCCAAAAGCTAGCTGACTTGCAAAATAACCGGCTGCAACTTGCCAAATACTTAGTGGAGCAGCACGACAAAAAAGCTGCTTTTCAATCTAGCCTTCACGAAGACAGCAGCGGATTAGAAGACGAAACAGATGAAAAAGCCCAGCGCAACGAATCCCGGCTAATTTCAATTTTGAGGAACGACAAACTCGGTCAACTCCTCGACTTTCCCAAAGTCGTCGATTTCATGCAAGAACAACTGGCTAAAAAGTGGAAAGACTTAGCAATTAAGGGAGCAATTCATCACGGTTCAGCAATGGCTCAACCTTGTGAAAACCTCCAACCCGGTACAATTGTTGCGCCTCACTTGCGACACGGCACAGAAGTTATCGTTACCCGATACCCAATTGTCAGTAAAGATAACATCCGCCGCTACACAGTAGACAACAAAAACCATCCTGAATTAACGCAGTACAAAGGGTGCGTTTTCATTCGCTCTGACCAAGCCATGCAGCACCACCAGTGCGATTTTGACGGCGACCAACTGGTAGTTACGCCTGCTTCTCGGATGCCGAATATTGCCTCTGAAACCAGGCACGCTAATCAAGAGAATGAGTACGATGCTGTTGAGAAGCGAGAGAAAGTTGACTACACTAAAGCTACCGATAGTGATGGCGATCGCAAGTATACCAAATTGCGGCAAATTGCCGTAGCGATCGCCCAAAATAAAATCGGCTGGGTGGCTACCTTAATCGGGAGAGTGCAATCGTCAGCAGCAGAACTGGGACAGCCAGAAAGTTTATTCAATCAACAGAAGCGGCAGCTTCTTGGAAAGCTATTTGATGCCCTGCAAATTGAAGTGGACAGTCCCAAAAGTGCTACTCGTACCGAAGACCACCACCCCACTTTATTGTCCAAGGCTAAGCAGTGGTCAGAACAGCACCCAAGCTACCTATTTGATTACAAAGACGACCCCAGGCTTTACAAAACCGTGCCATTACCTATAGGAGACGGCACCGCTATCAATTGCATTGCTAGGGAGGCTGTTAATCCAGAGTGGGAACCGACTCGTCTAAAAAGCCGCCACCGCGACGAATTTCGCTACTTGTTTGAGTCTCCTTCTGACTTAGATGAGCGAGAAAAATGGGAGAAACATTATGTCAGGTGGGCGCAAGATATTAAGGAACGCTATCGAGAAAGGATGGGTGAAATTCACTTGGAGTGCGGCGGCGATTCTAAGGCAATTAAAGAAGCCGTCAGCAAGTTATACGAGAGCTTAAGAGCCGATGTGACCGAAGCTTGGACTGACCCTGAAGAACGGTTTTTAGCTGCTAGTGCGATGTGGCACGTCGAAACCGCAAATCCCAACTTAGAAGTCCCTCGCAAAGCTTGTAAGGAACTTTCTCGCCAACTGCTGATTGAATTCAACCTTGAACCTGAGTACGAGCGACTGCACGAAGCAATGCCAAAAGACACTTACGTTCTGAGCGTCCCTTTCGAGGAATTTGAACTCGACGGCAGCAATAAGACTGTCAGGGATAAGAAGCGACAGCCAGTTGGCAAAGACTTAGCTGGACATTGGAAAGAATTGTTAGACAGCAAAGGTATTAAATATGAAGCAATTTTGCATTCAAGCCTGCCAATGGTCAATTTTGCCTTAATTGAACCCAGCGAAAAACTGGTGGGAATTTTTGAAAGAAAGTTTGGCGGGAATGCCAACGACATCGACAGTTTAGACTTAACCTACCGCGATGGTCTGGGCCGCACCAAAGATGTCAGTTCACGCATTGTAGCTCCTGCTGATTATACTTGGCTTGAGTCCCAAAACCAAACACCTAAAGCAGCATTGGTTCTCAATTTATTTACGGATGAAATTTGCCAGCAGTTGCAAACCTTTCAGTTTGACAGAGCTGAACTGATTGGACAGAAGTACAATGACTTGAAAGATGTTGACTTTAGCAGTCCAAAATGGAGGCAGAAAACATTGACTTTTGAGGTGGGTTCTGTTAGCGGTAGCGGTTCGAGGCGCGACGGCAGCCCTATTGTCCTCCTTGACGGACAAGAGCTAGCCATGTTCTCTGCTAATTCACCTAAATTGCCGATCGGCAGTACCTTTGAGGCCACTATTGAACCCTCGCCTAAAGGTAGTGCTCTGATCTTAAACATCAACCCTAGCTCTGTGCGACTAATTGAATCAGTTGAGGAACTTGCAGAAGTCGCGCCAACTCCTTGTCAAGGGCGATCGCTATCCGTACCGGCAACTCCTTGTCAAGAGCGATCGCAATCCGTATCGCCAACCCCTACCCCAAATAAACCGCCGTCTCAACCCCAAGACATTGCTGCCAGCCCCGCCTACCTCTCACAATTGCTGAAAGATGCGATTTCTGAAGCATATAACCAAACTGGAGAAACTAAAATCCCTGTGGGGAACTGGACAGCTTTTATTAGCCAATCTCGCAATAATGTTAGGTGTTTAGTCAGAGATGAAGCTGATAATCCGGTCTTGGCTGCTGACTTGAAAACAGGTCAAATCATTAAGAAGCTTTCTGAAAACAGCAGCGCTCACTTTCTCAAATACCTCTTAAAAGTAGATGCTGAATTAGCAGCCACATCCTCAAAAAATAGAGTTGCCGACGCACAACTTTAACGTAATTTAGAAAGTCATATTATGTCCGCTAACTATACCATAATTGCAATTCTATTACTTGGCTGTGGCGAATTTACAAATAGCCGCTCATGCGAATCATAGAAAAAGCGCAAACCTTTTCAATACGTGTTGTCTAAATATGTCTTGCTTGTGGGAGGTCAAAGTCGAATTACGCAAGAAAAGAGACCTTCGATTTTGACCTCCCTTGAGGACATTTGTACAACACACATTGAAGCCTGCGGTTTTATGGGTATTTTGACGGACATGATATGACACTTCTTTTGCTCCCGCTTAACCTTCCCCCTCCGATTGGAGGGGGTCACTTTAACTCCCCAAAACCGCTCTTTCGAGTGAAGTCACTAGCCACACTGCTCGAATTTCATGGGAAATATCCACTCACCCCGCCACAAAGATTATGCCCACAAAAACAGCATCCCGAAGCCGAAGCCAGGGAAATTACATCACCCCTAACACAGCCGAGGGCAAGAAAATCCTCAACTACCTAAGAAATCGCTGCGAGAAAGCTTTAGATTACTGCCAGGAAAATGGACTCACCAGCGTAGAAGATTTTGCCGATGCAATTGAAGAACTAACGGAAGCCGATGGCAAACCTGGCATTAGCGTGGAGGTCAAGCACAACGGACTCGTCCTCAGTTTGAGCGATCGACCTGAGTACGGCTCTACCACAGGAAAATACATGATGGAACACTTGGGAGAGCCAGACGACTACCGATTTACTAAAACAGGAATTGAAGCATTACTCGATTCACCTCGAACTAAAACAAGGTCTAAAAAAGACAATTTACTAGATGAATTGGATGATGAGCAACCCTCCCCCAAGTCTAAATCTAAAGCTGCAACTAAGTCTAAAAAAGACGATTTACTAGATGAGTTAGAGGATGATGAACCATCGCCCCGATCGAAATCTAAAGCCAATATCAAATCGAAAAAAGATGAAATAGAAAATTCGGATGACGACGAGCCATCACCCAACTCTCAAACCAAAAGAAGATCCCGAAAAGATGACGTAGAGGAGTTGGAGTCGGAAGAACCACTGGTTAAATCTAAAGCCTTAAGCCGCTCTCCGAGAGATGAGCTAAGTCAGTTAGATGAGTTTGAACTCGAAGCACCTAAACCCAAAGCTAAGTCTCAAACTAAAAGCCACATTCAAAACTCTGAGCGAGAAGATTTGGAAGAAGAAGAATTATCAGCTAAATCCCAAACCAAAAGAAAACTTCAGACAGATGAACCGGTAGAAATTGCTGAATCCTTAGCAGTCACACCTTCCAAAACCAGAACTAGCCAACAGCGACCTCAAGGCAAAAAATCAAACGACCAGAACATCGATAGTATCCTCGATGCTGCTGTACAAGTCAGTGGTAGAACAGCCATTTCTGGAAGTGAGGTAGAAGGTACAACTGTCAGCGGCATGAGTGCTCAAGTTGCGGTTCTCGCTACTCTGATTGGCAAAAAAGCAGCTTCTCAAATTATAGAAGCTGCTCTTGGGGCTGGAAAAGAGCGCCAAGTTGCCGATATTGTCAAAAGGCTCAAAGCTCAAAGCCAACGGGCTGACTCCCTCTCCCAGCGAGTTACCAACTTGGTTGAAGCGGATTCAATTGCAGATGCAACGGTTGAATCAGAAGCTTTACCAATAGCTGAACCGGAGGCAGAACCGGAACACAACATCTTACCTGATCCGGATGCCGAACTTGTGTCAACACCCGGTATGCTCTTAGCTAAAGCTGTTAGCAAAGTCCACGGAAAAGTTGATAAAATTTCCGGCAGTGTGAGAGACAACAATTCTGAAAAAACGGCTTCTATTAAGATTGACACAGAGGCGAGTTTTGAAGAACAGCTCGTACAAATAAATGAAGCACTCAACCGACTTGAAAAGCGACTCGATACCCTAGAACAACGAATAGAAGCTTTAGAGAACAAACTTTCTCTTCAAAAAAGCGAGACAGGCGTTCAAGCTGGCGAGGCAAAATTAGAACCACCCGACAGCTCAAGTCCATCCCTCAGCGACCAATTCGTACAAAACGCAACAGAAATAGGTGAAACAATTTCATTAGAATCAACAATCCCAGCTAGCAGCGCTAACGCTACTGCTAAAAAAATCACTGTGACAGCCCAAAATCTTACTCAGGACTCCCAACTTGCAGCAACACTGGCAAAAATTTACAGCTTAGCTGAAGAAGAAGCAAATGCGGAAGGCATTGCATTAGAAGATGGCGTTGATTTGGGAGAAGCCAAACTTTATGTAACAAATTTTGACTCTTCTACCGCTGTAAGCTTAAAAACTAAGGAAGGCGAGGAAATGTTCTCAGCAGTACAGGATAAAACTGGAGAATGGAAAGTGACAAACGACTTCTTGAAACCTGAAGAAAAAGAAGAACTCGACCGCTTAAAGATTTTTCAACAAGCTGTCAACCAAGAACGTTTAGCTGAAATGGTAAAGAGAAGCAATCAAGATGAAGTGAGCTTTACCGATTCCCAGGGCTCGCGCCTCGACTTTGAAGTCGAATTCAGCGATAAATCCAAGTCGAAGGGTACTGTCAAAGGCTTTAATTCTCACAGCGAGATAGTTTTTGAGGCCAGCCTCCAAAAAGGTAATGTTGAGGTACTTTTGTGCGACATTCCACCAGAAGTAGTAGAAAATCTCCTATCCCAACAGCAACTTGCTCAAAACCAGAACTCCAACAAGCAGGAAGCGAGAAAAACTGAGGCCGAGATGGAAATTTGAAATAACTTATTTCACTTGCACCCTCCAAATGGAGGGGGTCATTGTCACTCTCAAAAATCACCGTATTTGGTGATTTTGCGGGCATTAGATGCAACTAAAATTGGCATTAAAGCACTAATTTAATCGAGATAGTGACATGGCTACTTACTTAGAGCAAACAAGAACTGAACGAAATCGTAACTCATTATTACGCTGGTTAAAACAACAGAAAATTCAAGTGGGCGACATTCCCTTCCTCGGCATTTGCCTAGCCTCACTCATCTACTTCAGCCTTCACGACCCGCTCCTAATAACAACTTTAGGCTGCTCCAGCATAGTCTTTTTGAGTTTGTGGCACACCGCTAAAGCAATCCCAATTGTAGAGCGATATATCGGCTGCAAAATTCGATTTTGGCACATTACCACTGCCATCATCACCTCCACTGCACTGTGCTCCGTACTCGATTCCCCCGCCAACGCCATCTTCCTCTCCGGCTTAGAAGAATTCATGAAAGAGCTAGCAGAAGGAGCCTCTTCAGCGGGAGGCGAAGCCATTGATCCCGAGGTCATCGAACTGATTTTTAACCTCATTCGTGGTGCTTTTCTTTTGTTAGTAGCATCCGCGTCTCTTTTTGCTTACAACCAAGCGCAACAAGGTAATGACTGGCGACCAATTGTTACCCAAGTTGCCTTAGCTTTTGCCATTGTAATTGCCATTGACGTAATAACTTTCCTCTTCATTGGCAATGGCGGTGGCGGAGGTGGAGCTTAGGGAAGAGGGGAATGCGAGAGTGGGAGAGGAGGAGAGGGGGAGAAGTTTGAAAACTTGCAACAACCCGATAAAAACTAGAGGGCTTCAACATCAGCTTCAGCTTCAGAATCACTTAATTTGGATACAAAGCTCCTTCATAACGCCGTTTACGCCATGCCTCAGACAAATTGGCACAAACAGAAGGCGAAGATCGACGAATTTGATCGGTCAATGAATATCGTTTCTCAACAGGAAACTTTTTAGAGAGTTCAAAAATCTGCATAGCCACATCTAATGCAAGTTGATACACTTCTAAATCTCGGTGGGATTGAATTGGTTTTCTGTTCATTTCAAACTCTAATTTCTTAACTCCACTTTCTATTATCCCCTCTCCCTCTCCCCCTCCCCTATTACCATGCTTAAAGACCCAGATAAAGACTTTATTTCCGTCAATAAAATTATTGGCAAACAAGCCAGCATCGGTATTATTCCAGCGGAACAGCTAATTCCGTGGATGCTAATCACCGTAGTTTCCTACATCCTCACCAACGGCTTACTCAGCTTAGGAATGCCTTGGTTTTTCACCACTACTTTCTGGCTAATTGTAAGCTGGTGGCTCCTGACAGGTAACAAACCTCACCTTTTTGTAGACAGATTTAGACCTCCGCCGGGGAACGAGTGGTACAACGGCAATCTTTTATACCTTTCTCCCCTTCCCGAACACCGACCAAACCCGATTCGCCACCGAATCAGCGATTCACAAGTGCGAGTCAAACTTAAACCCAAACTTGCTCCCAATCAACAAGGAGGTAACAGCCGACTTATGCCCTTCCAAAACTACCAAAACCTCCTGTGTTTAGTGACTGTCAAAAAGGATGGTCGAGAAGTTTCTGGTTACTTACTGAATGAAGGCAGTCAATATCAAATTGTATTCGGATTCGAGACGGCTGGCTTTCACAACATCCTGTACCGCCAGGAAGTAAATAATGCAGCTACCGCCTTAGAAGAAGGGCTAAAAGATATTCCCCCAGGCGAAAAAATGACCTTTCACACCGGCTGCTACAGCAGCGATTGCCTTCGCCAGCAACAGTTAACTGAATTGGCTGACAACTGTCACCTCAAACCCATTTCTGTACTCGTTCGTAACGAACAGAAACGCATTCAAGAACTCAACTTAGCAGGTTCCCGACAAATGTGGAACCAAACTATTTTCTGCACTTGGACATTCAACGCTCAATCTGGCTCCAAATCCAATGACCCTCTGAGCAAATTCATCAATGGAATTGTCAACACAGCCAACAGCATTGCTGCACAATTTACAGGCAACGAGCGCATCTACTCTGAACGTTTTTACAAACAACTGCTGCTCGACGCTTTCGAGCAAGGATACATCCGTTGGGAACTCTTGCTAAACACCAAAATCGGACTGGAAATTCAACCCATGAATGCCCGTTCGCTGTGGGGGTGGCTGTGGCAAAAATTCAACAGCGCACCCGTACCCCCTATCCCCCAACTTCTCACCTTAAAAGAAACCGCGTCGGACTACCAACTAACCGAAACCATCAACAGTCACAAACACGCCTGCACCATTTTAATTGAAGGTATGAGCGGTCGTTCGAGCTGCCCAGAACACAGAAAAGCTAGCTCACGCATTTTGCTTCCCGGCAGAAACGCAGAATGCGGCGTGCTCACAATGGAAGAGGGCCCCGGCGGCTGGCTCAATACCAGAGAGCAACTGCAATGGCTCTGGAAAATTATGAGCAACAGCTACGTCCGCGATACTGAAGCCGTTGTCGAAATTAGCGCCGCTCCCAACTTTATTATTCAAGACAACTTAGCAAGGCAAGCTAAACAATCTAAAAGTGCCAAAAAACGCGCTTTAGAAAAAGGTCAAGGTCGCGATGTAGGAGCAGAAGTCAAACAGGAAGAATCCTTTGAAGCCCAGAAAAAAATGTACAAAGGTGCAAGAGCAATTCACGCTGCTGTCACCTTCTTAGTCTACCGACCAACGCCGGAGCAACTAACACACGCTTGCCAAATACTCTCCCACAGCTTCGGCTCTGCCAAAGTATTAATAGAGCGCAATATTGCTTGGCAACTGTGGCTAGAAACTTTGCCCATTACTGTAAGCTGGCTGTTGCACAGCAGTTCGCTAATTAACGAACGCCGCCTCACCTTAGACACCGAAACTGTCCCCGGTATTTTGCCCTTAACTGCTGTAAGGGACATCGACTCAAAAGGAGTTGAATTCATCACCAAAGGCGGCAAACCCGTGTACGTTGACCTCATGCACAACCAAACTAGCCGCGCCGTTATTACAGGTGAATCCGGTTGCGGTAAAAGCGTTGTAGGATGGCGATTTGCGGTCGATGCAATAGCCGCTAATATCCCAGTAGTCGGTATGGACATCTCAGCAGGAAGCGGCAGTACCTTTGAGACAGCAGTGAAACTGTTAGGCGACGACGGTGCGTACTACGACATCACCTCTGGCAGCTCAAATCTACTCGAAATACCCGATTTGAGGCGTTTTGACAGAGAAGAGCGATCGCGCAGACTAGACCAATGGAAAGAGTTTATCAGAAAAGCGCTGACTATTATCAGCATGGGCAAAGTGCGCGACCCCAAACTAACGCAGCGAGTCGATGCCCTTTTGCTCCTCACTCTGAAAAAGTTTCTGGAAGATCCAGAAATCATCGAACGCTACAATACTGCCTTTGAAAAAGGCTGGAAATCGACCGAATGGCAAGAAATGCCAACCCTTACAAACCTCCTAAAGTTCTGCACAAAAGAGCAATTAAACCTGCAAAACTTTACCGACTTCGACCGCATTGCCATCAACCAAATTATCACTCAATCCAAGGCCTTACTAGCCTCACCTTTAGGGAAAGCAATTGGCAGACCGAGTACATTTTCACCCGAACCCGCTGTTAAGTTTTTTGCCCTTAGCGGTTTGGGTAACGAACAAGACCAATACCTGATGGCAATTAACGCCCACGCTGCTTGCATCCGCAACGCACTTTCTCACCCTAAAAGCCTATTTATCGGAGACGAACTTTCGATTTTGTTTAAAAAAGACGGATTTGCTGAAGTAGTAGGCGAACTCTGTGCAGTGGGTAGAAAGAATGGCATTTCAGTGCTCTTGCTATCCCAAGATATCGACAGTATTTGCGACTGTAGTGCGGGAACTATGATTATGCAAAACATGGTGTATCGAATTACCGGAAGATTGACATCAAACGGAGCCACTTCTTGGATCAAACGTTTGGGATATCCGGCTGAAATTATTAGCCAAAATGCCACAGAAGCTTTCCTTCCCAGAGCTGCCGACCTTTATTCAAATTGGCTAATTGAAAAAGGAGGTCGTTTCTGGCAAAGCCGATACTATCCAGGCGAAATGATATTAGCAAGTGTGGCTAACAATCAAGCTGAATTGATGGCTCGTGCGCGAGTTATGGCTCAATATCCCAATACGGTAAAAGGGCAATTGCTAGCACTCAAACAATTTGCCTCTGAATATGTACAAGCCGTTAAAGAAGGACGTTCATTAACCAATATTGGCAAGAATGCAGTCACTGATATCAATGGACACAAATCCCCTCAAGACCTCATGGCTAGCTAGTTTTCCGTAAAATTTGTAGCAAGGAGAAAGCACTATGAAATCACCGAAATTACTTGTCAAAATTGCCCTCAGCATTCCTGCAATTTGGCTGAGCTTAATACTAAATTCTGTTGAAGCAAAAGCTCAAACATCTGACAGCAATCCGACTGCTACACAGCTTCCCAGCTTAAGCAATCCTAACAGCAGCACTTTCAACCGCTCTAGCTTCACAGTTCCCAATCAACAAATAGAAAGCCAAATCCAACAATCAGCTAATAACTTCTTGAGCAACCAGAAAGAAATAGGAGGTATAGAAAACACAATTAGCGGCATAACAGGCGAAATTTCAGATACCATCTCCACCATCTCCGACAGCATCTCAGGCATCTGGGACAATTTGTTAAACAAAGTCGAAAAATTCAGCAGTGAAATAGAGTCAACCCTCTCTTCATTCCTGGGAGAACTGAAAGTTCCAGACCTAAAAGAAGCAGTTAAAAGCATAATGGACGGCAACACCTCCGAAAGCGAAGGGACAAAACTATCCGCTGCTTTAGAGAAGAGACCGCAAGATTCTTACAGCCTCAAAGAGAATACCGCAGAACTCGCAGAAAGAGAAAGTGCTGTCAGTGAAGCCAATAAAGCCACTCTCAGTAAAGAAGCTCAACAAAAGCAAGCTCAGATGAAAGAAATTGTCCAACAAAACGTAGAGAAAACTAATCGCGAGAGCCAAAATTCAATGGAATTGGGTGCTGATTCAGAAGGTCAAGATGTCACACAGAACATTATGAGAAACATATCTCAACAAAGTGCGATCGCAGCTAAGCAAGCAGCCTTATCAGCAGAAAATCAAAGTGCTTTAGTCATGCAGGGCCAGCAAGCTCAAATCGATCGCAGTTTTGCCAACATTCTCAATGCTCAACAAGCTGAAGAACTCAACGAAATTAACACAGCCCAGAGACGGCAGGATGCTGCGGCGGCTACCGCTTCTTCTACTCAAGCCGGACTGTTTCAAATGCCGGGAGGCATCACCTTGGGGGCAAGCAAAGACTGAAATTACAACAAGGAGACACCGCGATGCTAATACAATTTATTGCCCAAACTAGCACAGCAGGACAAGCCCTGGACACTCTATCTGATGCCATAGAAGTCTCTCAAAAAACCGTCGAATCGTGGAATTTAGTTTGGTTTAACACCTTCAACACTCAAGAATCCTCTCTCTGGATTGCCTTAGTCAAACTAGGACTAATTCTGGCGGGAATATCTGTTACTTACCTCGCTGTTACCAGTGGCAAAGAAATCATCGAAAAACAGTCTTGGTCAGAGCTAGTAGCCATGTTTATCTGGCCGCTTGTGATTGTAGTATTTCTCAGTAACAACGGTAAAGTCTTAGCTGAGAGCATCAAATTCATCAAAGCTGTAGGCAGCACTCAAGTGCAAGAAATTATGAAGATTCAAGTCGGAGAAATGACCTTCAGAACTGCCCTGAGCGACGTTAACCTCACCAGTGCTGGAAAAGAAGAGATTGAGAAACTCTACAGCGAATGTCAGGGCAAAGTTGGATCAGCTTTAGTGGAATGCTGGAACAGCAAAAAACAGCCAGCTCAACAAATCCTTCAGGCAGCCGAACAGCAAAATGGAGGACCTCTCACAAGCTTGCAGCGATTTGTCGAAAACTTAGGCAATGTTGCCAATCTTCAGGATATAGGAAATGGCGATTTTGCAGGACAAGTTTTTAGGTCTACTGTCTTGCCTATCATTCGCTTAATTCTTAGAGCAGTACAGTGGGCATTTGTCAATATTTTAGAAGCAGCATTGTTGCTAACAGCTCTATTCGGACCGATTGCAATGGGCTTGTCGCTGCTGCCGCTGCAAGGAAAACCCATCTGGGCTTGGTTAATAGGATTTATGTCGTTATTTGGAGTGCAATTGGGCTACAACATCGTCGTTGGCTTAGTCGCCATAGTGATTGTCAAATCTGATGCAGAGCTAGTTACAGATATCGCCTTTTTATTCTTTTTAGCTGTGTTTTCTCCCATTCTTGCCGTGTTAATAGCCAAGGGTGGAGGAACTGCTTTGTACAGTGCGATCGCCAATAGCACCAAACAGCTTACAGATATTGCCAGTAACGCGATTGGTCTTGTTGCCGGAAAACTCCTTTAGGACTGAATTCGTCCACCCATACTGTCCAAATTTACCACTACTCAACATTAGAATTTATGAATGTCAAATTCAAGCAATCTCAACCATTACTTCCCGAATCTAAAAACACCTTAGCCTTGTGTTTTATCCTGCTAACCAGCTTTGTTTTTCTCCTGACAATTGCTGTTTTAGTTAACACAGTCAGTTTGAGAGCCTTATCTCAAAGAAAAGTTACCTTTGTCCAGTTAAAAGACGGAACAGCAGCACGAATTGCAGAACAAGATGAACTGTACAGAGAGCCGAAAATCATCCAAACTTTCGTATCCAGTTGGGTAAATTTAACCTGGGCTTGGTCAGGCAAAATTCCCGGCACAAATGACCCAGACCCCGGCATTAAAGTTAAAGGTTCCCAAGTTCCTACAACTGCTTGGATGGGTTCCTTGATGATGGAATCAGAGTTTGGTAAAGCTTCCCTGGTCGAACTTGCCAAACTCGTTCCCAACACCATCTATTCAGGAAAAACCCGCTCTGGAGTCTATATCTCTCACATCTCAGAACCCAGAGAAATAAAAAGAGGTGTTTGGGAAATAGATGTAATTGCTACTCGCGTAGTGCTAGAGCAAGGCATTGGAGAAAGCCGAGAACAGTTTAATCGAACTTTCACCGTCAAAGCCGTAGAAATTCCCAAATCCCCTCTCAAAGAAAACGCTAATGAATTAGAGAAGACTATTCACTCTTTGAGAGCAGCCGGATTAGAAATTTCCCGAATTGTTGAATTTAAACCTTAGAGGGGGAAGGGGAAGGAGTACCGCCCCTACAGAAACCGATTTGTTTGTATTTCACTTACCTGACAAGTGCTGTATATGAACTTCAAGCGGTTGTATTTAATAACAAAGAAGTCGTGATTTTCTGCTCTTTCCCACTCACAGAAAAGCCAGTCATTTGTTAATTAACCATCGTAATAAGCAACAACCGAGGTAGCCATGAGTAATAGACAAGAATCTTCAAACAATTCTCATCCAACAAAGTTGACAGCAGCAGAATTTGAGCAAAAGAATTCACTCCCTCTTGATAGCGAAAGTATCCTTAATAACGATAGTAGCAAGATGTCAGAAGATAACTTTTCCCCTTCCCCTTCCCCCTCGCAAGATGATATTGACGAGAACTTCATTGCTAACTTTGACCCCAATGCACCCCTAACATTGGAAACTCAATATCAACTTGCTCAAGATGAGGAAAGACCACTGCCACCGCCTGTTTCCGAAAGAGGCGTTCCTAGAGCAGTGACAATACTGCTATTGACTGGTGGAATACTATTGCTAGGACTGCTGATTTGGCAATTTATCAAGCCTAAATCACCTCGCGAAGCTATCGCACAATCAACACCAAAAGAAAGCTCTTCTCCCACCATTAAAGATGAAAAACCGGAGTTGCTGGCTAAATTAGCTTACCAAGACCAACAAAAACTGTTAGCCGAAAAACCGCAAAAAACCGCAAAACCCAAAACAGAACCGTCGCCCAAACCGTCAAGAGCCCCACGAAATCCGCGAACTCCGCGTCTAGTCGCTACCCGGAGCGCTGCACCGCCACCTACTCCTCTACGCGAACCCCTACCCGTACCCCGAACAGTAGTGCGGACGGTAACAGTACCCGCACCCATACCTCAAAGAGTACCCTCAAGAACACCCGCACCGGCCCCCATACTCAAACCGTTAGTACCCCCACCTTTAATTCCAACTCCAAGAGAAGAAAAAATCGACCCGTTTGAGCGGTGGAACCAACTCGCCCAACTCGGACAAATAAGGGGGAATTTTGACCCTAACCGAATAGCGAATGCCGTGAGTGCAACACCAAGCACTCCAGCGACAACAAGTGCTACCGCCGCCGCTAGTAC
Organism: filamentous cyanobacterium Phorm 6; assembly: GCA_003003725.1. Taxonomy (GTDB): domain Bacteria; phylum Cyanobacteriota; class Cyanobacteriia; order Cyanobacteriales; family Microcoleaceae; genus Microcoleus. The sequence goes on from PVWI01000009.1 coordinate 32,880, forward strand.
GAACCCAACTCCAACAAGTGAATTCCTAACAGTCAATATCGGCAACCAAAAGTTGCAACCCTCATACGTTTCTTTGGAACAAATCCCACAAGAATTTTATAACCGCCCAAATAACGCCACCGGGGAAAGGCTACACCCGGAGTTTCCCCCAGCAGAGGACTGCCTCGAAACCACCGACAACTCCCAAAACCCCACCAACCAATTAACTCCGGCTGCCCTTTCACCCCAAACAAGTTCCGATTCTACCGATAGCCCAATCGAGACAGAGGCTCGACTGAGCGAGTCCGAAACATCCTTGCCCGATACAGAATTTCAAACCCTTTCCCCAGAAACTGCTCCAGAGGCTTCTGCCTTAACAAATTCCCCAACTCTGGAACAAGTAAACTCCCCAGGGGCAAAAGGCATTCTCAACCGCACGCCCCAAAGTTCCTCAACCTCCCAAACAGCTCAGGTTCCCCTTGGAACCACAGCCAACGGCATAGTTTCGGTTCCCCTGCTGTGGGATGAAGGCTCAGGCAAACAGCTTTACGACAAATTTGCCGTCACTCTCACAGCCGACTTCACGGCAACTGACGGCTCTATTGCTTTTCCTCCGGGCACGGTTGTCATTGCCAAAGCCAACACCGTCAGCAAGACCAATCGCATGGTACAAGCTACTGCTGTGGCGCTCGTCTACTCTGATAGAAACGGTCAGATTAAACAGCAGCCCATTCCAGAAGGCGCAATTTTGATTGCAGGAGAGGGCGGAGGGCCGCTGATTGCTTCAGGCTACTTCGACCCAGGTTCCGATATTGCCGGACAGGATATCCTCACCGCAGTGCTGTCGGGAGTTGGACGAGTCGGTCAAGTGTTCGCAGAGCCTAAAGTCAGGAGCTCTAGCAGTATTAGCGGTAGGTTTGGGGGCAGTACAACCACCGTTGAAAGTCGAGACCCCCAAATTTGGTCAGCCGTCCTCGATGGCTTCTTCAGCCCCCTGGCAAAACGGATGGAAAGCCGCTCAGATAGAGCAACTGAAGAACTTTTAAACCGCCCCAATGTAGCTGTGGTTAATAAAGGAACCCCGGTTTCTATTACTGTTAACAGCTTTCTCAACATTTACCGATAACCAAACCGTCGGTAAACGGTTAAGTCGCCCCAACGCGACTGCGATTAGTAAAGAAAATCCCCGTTTCTACTGTCAACAATTTTCTCAACATCAACCGATAACTACCATGACTACTCGCATCCAATCTCCAATAATGCTTTCCCTCGGAGGGCTTTTGTTCACAGCAGTGTTCGCCGCTGCGAGCTACCCCGACTGTGCTTTTGCTCAATCAAGAGTAACAGGCTATCAAACTGTAGGTCGAGATATTGCCGTCAATAGTGCGATCGATATTTTAGTCTATCCCGGTCGCGCGAGTGCGATCGACTTCAGCTCAACCGATGAAGCTCTCGCCTACGTTTTAATTGCCGACCCCTCAAAAATAGTTTTCAGCACCGATGCACAGTTGGCAAGCGGCCAAGCCAAAACTGTTTTCTTGCGTCCCATTCAAGCGCTCAATTTTCCGGGAGCTACCACAGCTACCATCACTAACCTTTCAATCAAAACTGTAGATTCAAAAGGGAAACAGCGACTTTACAACTTCAACATCGTTCCTACCAACAAAGAACCAGAACACTTAGGAATTCGCATCGCTCCCGTCACCCCAAGAATGTCGCCGACTGTGAACGTTGATAGAGGTCGCGCCCCCGCAGCATCAGATGTCGAAAAAGGATTGCTGATTGCCATTCAAAGAGGCTATACAGCAGCCAACGACCCAGTAGTCTACAGCGTGCGACAATTTTTAGCTCTGGTAAGAAATCAGAATCTATCGGCGGCCGATGCTGCTACGCGAGCCGGAGTAGACTTGTCTGTGATTGTCGAGCTGAGCCGCATTGCACGAGAAGAATTCAACTACCCTGGAACAAGATTTCAACAGCGACAACCGCCAACAGCCCGAACTACTCAGCTTCTTAAAAGTCGCTCTGCTTTTTGATTGGAGCCGGAGCTGCGGGAATAGGTAACGGGAATGGGGAATGGGGAGTAGGGAATGGGGAATGGGGAATGGGAGAGAATTTGACTGACTGTCTCCTAACTCCAAATTCCGCTTCATAAAAATTGTTGGGGAAAAGGTAATTGGGAAAAAGGTAGTTAACTCATAACTCATAACCGAAGAGCGCTTGGGGGGAGGCTCTCGGCAATCTCATAACTTCCTATTACCCATCCGATTATCGAAAAGTTGAGATGCGAATCATCTCCTCCATACTGCCCGCGCTGAGTCAGGCTGGAGCCTGTGTCACTAATCGCTCGCTCTGAGAACTTATGGCTTTTGACTGATTCTGATTGGTTTGAAGCTGCGCTATTAATAATAGCAATTAGTCAAACAGCATAATGAAAGTGAGCAGGGATAGTGAGTGAGGATGGGAGAACTTTTCTACTTCCTACTCAACGCGAAGCTTTGATTATGAGTTGTGAATTGACCTTTCAAATATTTGTTTGTGGAACAATTCGGCAGTAATACTTTCTCGGAAGAACGTTTTTTTCCTCATTCCCCACTCCTTTTTTTAACCAATGTTCCGCCCAAAAAGCTCAGTTCAAAAAAAGTCTGCCCTCCCGCTGCGCGTTGTGCTTACAGTCCCCAACGCTCTTTTGATTTCAATCTTACTAGCTCTAACGGGATGGCTTTCTTTTCAAACAGGGCGGCAGACAATGAATGACTTAGTTGCACAGCTATTGGGAGAAGCAACGAGCCGCATCTCTGACCGCCTTGACAACTACTTAAAAGAAGGGGTTGGGAAAGGAGAAGGGAATTATAATAAAACGCAAACTGGTTCGGTGAACCAACTTCGCCCAAGTCAAACAGCCGGAGTCACAATCAAACCAAATGGGAAAAGAAATGGGTCAGACTCTCCAAAAACAATATTGCCTCAACAAAAAACAAATCCTGCTTTTCCCACCCCAACCTCAACATTCAACTTGCACGATTTCCACATCAGCCCTAACTGTCAAGCCTTTATCTTAGACCGTTCGGGACACTTAGTTGCTTGGAACAAGGTAACTGAACTAAAACCGTCTATTTCTGTTGACTCCCAGCAGCGAATTCGCGCCCAAGCTCTGCAACAAAAAGTAATCCAGCTTTCCACAGAGTATTTGCTTAAACATTATGGCAGCCTCGCTGCTATTAACAGCAGCCAAAATCTTAACTTTACTGCCAGCAACTCATTATACTTGCTGCAAGTCAGACCTTTTGAAAACTCGAAAGGCTTAAATTGGCTGATTGTGGCAGTTGTACCCGAAACGGACTTCACGGAAAAAGTTCAGGCCAATACTCGCAACACTATTTTGCTCGTGCTGCTGGCTTTGATTCTTTCTATCTGCCTTTTGCTGTCCATTTCCCTAAGAATAGAACAGCGGCTGCTGCGGTTAATTTCGGCAACAGAGGCGATAGCTGGCGGCGACTTCGACTCAACAGTTTCAGGTAGCGGCGTTGCCGAACTCGAAGCCCTAGCCTGTGCTTTCAAGCGCATGAATTCCCAGTTAAAAGCATCTCGCCAGCGGTTAGAAGAATATTCTGGCGATTTAAAGCGGCAAGTTGCACAGAAAACAAAGGAACTAAAACAAGCTAAAATTGCCGCCGAAAGTGCCAATCGCGCTAAAAGTACCTTTCTGGCTAATATGAGCCACGAACTGAGAACGCCTCTGAATGCGATTATCGGCTTTGCTCACCTCCTTGTGCACTCTAAAAAAACTGCACCGGAACAGCAGTCGAGTTTAGATATTATCAATCGCAGTGGCGAGCATTTGTTGAAACTAATCAACGATATTTTGTCGCTGTCTAAGATTGAAGCTGGTCAAATTACCCTCGAATCAAATGCTTTTGACCTGTACAGTTTGCTCTCGGACATAGAAGGGATGTTCCAACTCAAAACTCAATCGTCGGGGTTGCAACTTGTTTTTGAACGCAGTTCAGATGTACCGCAATACGTCCGAACTGATGAAAGCAAGCTGCGCCAAGTTTTGATTAATCTGTTGGGTAATGCTGTTAAATTTACTGAGACGGGTAGGGTGAAGCTGACTGTAAAATGCCTTCAGTCTATGGCTAAAAAACCGTTACCCAAATTCTTTCTCCAGTTCTCTGTGAAGGATACAGGCCCAGGCATTGCCCCTGACGAGGTTAGCCGTTTGTTCAAGCCGTTCGTGCAAGCGGATGCTGGCAGGAAATCGCAAACGGGAACGGGTTTGGGATTGCCAATCAGTAACTCTTTTGTGAAGCTGATGGGTGGTGAAATTAAGGTCAAAAGTTCTGTGGGGAAAGGAACGGTTTTTAGTTTTTACGTTAAAGTCAGTCATGCTACTGAGAGCGAAGTTTATGACAGACTGCCGCAAAAACGAGTGAAGGGGTTGGCACCTAACCAACAAAATTATCGCATTCTGGTAGCGGACGACGAGTCGGCAAATCGGTTGCTGCTAACTCAGATATTGAAGTCGGCTGGTTTTGTTGTGTGGTTCGCGGATAACGGAATTGAGGCGGTTAAGTTGTGGCGAAAGTACAAGCCGCATTTAATTTGGATGGATTTGAGGATGCCTGTTTTAGACGGTTTTCAAGCTGCTCAAAAAATTAGAGCTTTGCCTGACGGTTCTAACACTAAGATTATTGCTTTGAGCGCTAATGCTTTTGTTAAAACTCAGGAACTCGCCATGTCGAAAGGCTTCGATGACTTTGTTGCCAAACCGTTCCGAGAAACAGTAATTTTTGAGAAGATGGCACTTCATTTGGGAGTTCGCTATATCTATGAAGAGGAGTCGCCAAGGAAGTCTGAACAGGATGAGCCTGTTATGCAACTGACTTCTGAGTCGCTGTCTGTGTTGCCGAGGGAGTTGATTGAGAAGCTTTATAAAGCAGCCGCTTGTGGAGACGAGCAAGCGGTAAGGCTGTTGATTGAGCGAGTTGCGCTGTCGCAGAAGCAAATTGCTGCGGCTCTGACTAAATTAGTTGACAATATGAGCTTAGATATTATCAGCGATTTGACTCAGAAGTGCATTTCGGCAGATTGTACGAGCGCCAAATCCCAAGACAGTTCTCAAAGTTAACTGAGGTATTATCCGGTATTATCCAGAGAATTTTTTATTTAATCCACCTCCCTGTTTAGAACCAGTACCTCAGATATCGATATATGAATTTCGGCAGTCCATTTCGGTCAGAGAGCCTGAAGAAAACTGAAGCCAGTCAACCGTTCAACAGAGCGTCGCTTGTGCGATAAACGGAAAAGTTTTACGCTCGTGCTGGGAATACAATCAAAATCCCAACACTCGGAACATTCCGGCTGCACGAACCACTGGATTTTAGTGTGGTTTCCCAGACTTTTATTTTATCAAAATCAGGAAGTCGTCCGAGCTCACTCAATGAGGATAGACTGTAAAATTTCAGGAGTTCATAGACACGGAAGGGTTGGGCGAGTCAACTGAACAATTTGCATTAAAATACCTAGAATTAGTTGAATATTTTCAATAAAATGCTCTGTTGTTTCAATATAAACCGTACTTTTTTCGAGTTTCATAAACTTCCAAATACTGCCGGTTGTAACGGCACCATAAACACAAGAAATACTGTTGTTTTTTTGAAGATTAAACATCTGGGCTGCCAACATTTCAGCAATGCACTGGGCAATTCCAGATTTGATATTGTCATTCTTGGCTTCGACAAGTGTAAACACAGGGGCGTTTAAAGATAATTGTTCTGGTGAATGGCTAATCATAAAGTCACAGACACCATTGAGTCCTTTGACTCGATCGATATTGAATTCCGTACCGGAAAAGAGGCTGATTTGACGATCGCAGCGCCTGCGGAGTTCAATCAATACCGGAGCGACTATCATCTCAGATCGCGCTTTTTCCGTGTCGATTCCCAAGGCTAAGGGAATATTTTCTGCTAAGGTTTCCTTTAAAAGCTGACTGGGTTCGATCGGTTCTACAGCCGTAATAACTTCAGAGACTTCTCGAATTGTCAACCCGAGTTTATTTTTAATATCATCTAGGGAAAATTCGCTATAAGACATAGTTCCACCTTTCACTCCGTCGTTCTAACTTTATACTTAGATTTAGATAAACACATTGCCATTTACCTGAATTTTCTCAGTCAGTGTTTTAACCTAAGAGCGTTTTTTAGGAGTGCAAGCATCCTGCTCACTTGCATTTCTATCTCGCGAAAGAGAACTCGGGTTCGCACTCCTGTTTTTAGTGACATACTCCACACGTCAAGCGAGTACGCTATGACGTGGGCATCTTTGCAGCCCGATCAAGGGTATACAAAATTTCCTTTATGGTACTATCATCTATAGAACCAACTACAGAAAGATTCCCACTACGGCGTTTTATACTTGGGAAAATGTCCAACCCAAGTCTCTTTAAATTAATCGCGGCATTAATATCGCGGTCAACCATCAGAGAGTTCTGCTCATCCCAATAGTCTCGAATACTACAATCGGTGAAAATGATTTCATTCCGATAACTTAGCACCATTGAGGTATAAGCAGGTTTTTTTGAAATGACAACTGCTCCAGCTTTTGCGGCTATGTAGTCCAGCGTCTTAAAAAATTGACCAAAGGCAGCATCGAGCCAAGACTTATTTAATCCCGATTTTGCTGATTGACCATTGGGAAGATAAGTCCCATCATCACCTTGCTTAACCTTATTGCGCTTAGTTAAACCTTTAAGGTTTAAATCTTCACAAAAGAAGAATTTAGCACCTGTTTTTACAAGTTTATGAGCAGTTTTATATTGAATATCTTGGCGAGAACGAGCAATACGTTGATGCTGCTTGGCCTCTCTTTTTGCTAGTTTTCGCCTAGCCCTACTTCCTCGCTTCCGTTTATTTCGCTTGATTGAGATACGATCCAGTTTAGATTGATTTTTGCGTAGTGGCTTAAGTGAAGGCAGTTTATCACCTTCAGATGTTGCCAAATAGACATCTTCATGAAGTACCGCATCCAATCCAATTGAGTTACCCCAAGTCGGAGTAATTTCGTCAGGGGTGAATTCAGGCACAGAAGGATCTTCAAGCATCAATTGAATGAACCAACCATCAGCTTTTTTAGTCACACTAGCTTGCTTGACAGTAAATCCATCTGGGATGGGGCGGTGCAGCCGAACTTTGACAACTCCTAGTTTTGGCAATCGAATATAAATCCAATTCTTGCGAACCAATTTAATCCAATCGTTACTAGCGGTTGCAAAAGTCATTGTGCGATAATCCGCTTCGGTCTTAAATCGGGGCTTGCCTGATTTCCCGCCCTTGCTATCACCAACAATAAATCGCTCAAAGGCTTTGTCTGCTCGTTTGGAAACATCTTGCAAAACAGTTGAATCTACTTGCTTAAAGTCCAATAGTTCGCCACTATGAAAAACTTTTACTAAGTCTTTTTTAATGACGGGCAATTGTTGTTTTTGCGAGTAGTAGTTTGGTCTTTCCCTAGGCGCAGAAATACTGGCAATCAATGGACAAGCATTTGCAGTAGTGCGGTTCATTTCCCACCAATCAAATCTATCTCCTATCTGCCGATTATACCAATAACGGCAAATCCTCAACCAGTGGTTTAGTTCTAGTTTTTGATTAGTATCTGGATAGAATCGATACTGATACGTTGTCTTCATTGCGTTACGACCTTTACGCTTTAGTTAGTGTTATTCTATCGTTGAATAAGGAGACTTATTGTACTTTGATGTCGTCATCCACCCGTCCGCTGCTAACATCTACGATTATCAGATTGTATACGGGTGGAATCCTCGCCTCACGCGCCTTTCATCCCACACTAACCGAAGCGGTATAGTGTGGGGATTCCCGTCTGTTTAGCTAAATTGGGATGATCCTAACAGATACAACAATAATAACCTTTGTTCCGTTCTGTAATACTTACCCATGACTACCTAATTCTAGACTTAACTGGACATTAGAAGTTTTGGCGATTACTTCTTGTTTCTTCGTAGCTCTTCCCAAAAAGTTGGATCGCGCTCGCTTAGCTCAGATATTGATATATGAAGTTTGATTGCATTTCGGTAGATTGTACGCTCGTCATCCCAAGATGCTTTTCAAAGTTAACTCGGCGGTTATAACGTAGCTCAGATATTGATATATGAAGTTCGTTTCAATCGAGCGATCGAACTCACATCCTTTTCAACTGTCTTGTCTGGTACTAAACTTGACGAGATTCTGCTCGATGGACTAAATATTAACTTGCTGTTTCAACGTGGGGTCCAACAGTGGTTTACCGTGATGCTCTCATATATCGATATCTGATGCCTACTCTCGATATATCATACTTAAATCATCTACTTAATTCAAAACCATGCAAATTCGACTAGCAGTCATCAGCAATGCTGGCGGCACTGGCAAAACCACACTTTCAGTTCACCTCGCCTACGAACTGGGGTTAAGGGGTTTGAAAGTAGCCATTATGGATCTCGACCCCCAAGGCTCCCTGACCCTTTTTTGCGGTCTAAATCCGCCAGAGCGAGAACACACACTGTCCGCCATAATGCGAGAAAGCTTCAATGGCTCTTGGCCTCTTACTCCTAGCTGGAGTTCCCACACCAATAATATAACCGTTTGTCAAGGCGGAATGACGCTGACGCAAACAGCAGACGAGTTAGTTCTGCACAAGCGTGGCGCTTATCTTCTAGGCGATTGCCTGAGCGACTATCCAATGGATCACGACCTAATTATCTTCGACTGCCCCGCTACCCTCGGCCCCTTGCCCTTGATGGCACTAACTGCTTGCACTCATATAATAGTGCCCGTACAGCTCGAACCCAAATCAATTCAAGGAGCAGCTCATCTGCTGGAGTGGTACTACCACCATTGCAAACAATTACGCCTCAAGCCGCAACCAGAAATCTTAGGGTTTGTACCCAACCAATACGATACGAAACGAGCCGTCCACCGACAACTTTTAGAGTCCTTGCCAGCCCAGCTAAAGCAGATGAATATCCGCGTTTTTCCACCTATTCGGGACAGTGCAGAATTTGTCAATGCCAGCGGTCAAGGGTTGCCATTACACCTTTATCGCCCGCTTCACCCAGCTTTAGGCGACTTCAAAGAAATTGTTAAGCACCTGGCTACTTTAATGGGAAATGGAGTTGCTCCGGCTATTGCCAAAAAAGGAAAAAAAAAGAAATAGTGTTGATTCACAATCACAACTTGCGCCGGCGAAAACGAATCCTTCGTTTTTGGCTTATAGCCATGAACTGACTTCTTCCAATCCCCAATTTAAAATCTAAAATCGCTATGGCCACCCGTAAAGCTCCCGACTTGGGAAATTATTTTTCATCCGCCAAGCAGTCAATGCACCTCTCTGAAGCTGAATCCGAGATTCAGGAACTCAAAGCAGAAATTGAAGAACTGCGAAAATCAGGATCGACCGAATTGGAAAATCCGCTGGCCGCCCTGCGAGAACAATTAGAGTCCGCAAGCGGTATCCTCTCCATTTCGCTAGATCGAATTGTGCCCAATCCAGAGCAACCCAGACAGACATTTTTGCCGGAAAGTATCGAGTCAATGTCCCGTTCCCTCGCTAGTGACGGACAACTGCAACCCATTATCTTGATTCAACGGGGGGATTTGGTGATATTCGATGGAGAGCGGCGCTGGCGCAGCGCTAAAAATCTGGGCTGGGAAACTTTACAAGCTGTGATCGTTCCAGAACCCGCGGCTTTGCACCGCAAAGCACTGCTGACTTCCCTGCACCGGGAAGATCTCAATC
>PVWI01000401.1 GCA_003003725.1 filamentous cyanobacterium Phorm 6
GTTTTGCGATCGCGTGGACTCTGCGACATTCCCAAAAAGTGCTGATTTCCAAGCACTAGGTGGATTTTTACGGCGCTGCTGAGACCTAATTAAAATTTATTGTTAAAAATGCAGCCGAGCTTGTGGGGATCAAGCCAGTGACTGCTTTTCCTCTACCTATAAAGTTATAAGCTTATCTTTAGTTTAAATTAATTTTTCAGTCTCGTGACACTTTTATTAAAAATAAAGTATTTTATGTGAACTTTTTGCGATCGGATTCTCCCTAAAATCATCCCTCGTATTGCGAATCATATCCATCTTCAGAAAGACACATCGGTTGGCTATATTAGCTAACCTAGAAAAGGTTACTACAAAAGTGCACTGTATTAAGTTCGGCAGTGTTAAGTTTTGCGAAATTATGTTTTGCGAGCTGGTCAAGACCATCTATGCGTTTTTGAGGGGAATCGATATCACAGCCAAGCTGTGAAATAGATCGCAACTTGCGAAAACAACCGTGGTAAGATTGTAGATATCAAAACAAGAAGTTAAATACAGAGTCTGGTGAGGAAAAAGGATTATGAAACGCAATCTATTAGCCGCTACTTTTTTAATTACTCCCCTACTGTTGGCTGGCCCGGCTCGCGCTGAAAATCCTGTTCACGTCAAACAGTTATTGTCAACGGGGCAATGTTTTCAGTGCGACTTGTCAGGAGCAGATTTAACGGGAGCTCATTTAATTGGTGCTGATTTGAGAGAAGCAAATTTACGAGGAGCAAACCTCTCTCGCGCCAACCTCGAAGGCGCTGACTTGACGGGTGCTAACTTGACGAGTGCTAACTTAACCGCAGTTTTTCTGACTAATGCTAGTTTAAATGACGCAGACCTCGATCGGGCAAATCTGACCGCGGCTATCATTAACACCGCTGACGTATCAGGTGCATCAATGGAAGATATGACCATCACTGATGCCAAAATCTACAATACCCAAATCGGCGTCGGCGGCAGCTACGACCAGTAAACTCTTTTAAAGAATGCAAAGCACCCTTTTTCAGTTAAAAAACCCGGTTTCTCCCCAGAAACCGGGTTTTTAGGTTTGTAGTGAGGACTTCAGTCCGCAAAAAAAGAAAGGACTAAAGTCCTCGCTACAAACCGGGTTTTTAGGTTTGTAGTGAGGACTTCAGTCCGCAAAAAAAGAAAGGACTAAAGTCCTCACTACAAACCTGATTGGGGTTATGTTAGCGGATACCAAATCAGATTTTCTCCGTATGTCCTGAAAAAAATGTGATAGACCCTACTACTAGAACCCCAAATCCACAGCAATTCGGTGGGCGCAAGCAAACCCAGAAAACGCCACCGCATTTAAACCCTGTCCCGGAAACGTGCTGTCGCCCACACAATACAAACCAGGCATAGAAGTTCGATTAAACGGCATTCCCAACAAACCCATTAACTTCTGCCGGGGAATCGGCCCATAAGTTCCATCTTCGCGGCCCAAAAAGCGGCGGTGAGAACGCGCAGTCCCCACTTCCATATAATCCAAACCTACATCTAAACCGGGGAAAATTGTTTCTAATCTGTCAATAATTCTCCCTGCGGCCTCTTCCTTTTTATCCTCGTATTCCTGCGGCGAAAGTCCTTCCCACTCTTCAATCCAACTTGAAGTAAAAGCGTGAACGATATGATATCCTTCAGGAGCTAAATCCGGGTCTAGCATGGTTGGAATTGACACTAAAATAGTTCCCTCCGGCACTTCCATTTTGTCCCAAGCTTCTAACAAAATGTGGTGGCAGGCAGTACCGGCGGGGATGACGCTGGCTTCGACTCCCAAATGCAAACTGAGGAAACTGGGGGCTTTTTGATAGCGCTGCTGCCATTTCTTCTCGCTAGCTGGCATCTCTGCTGCGGGTAGCAATTTCTCGAAAGTATCCCACCGCGTGGCGTTAGAAACTATTCGCTTTGCTCTGTAAATTTCGCCACTTACTAGCTCGACTCCGACAGCGCGGCCGTTTTCGGTGATAATTTTTTTTGCCTTAGCTTTGTATTGAATTTTCCCGCCGCATTTTTCTAATCCTTCGACTAATTTTTGGGCAATTTGACCGACTCCGCCTTTGGGATAATTGATGCCGCCGTAATGTCTGTCGGAAAATACCATTCCGGCGTTAATCATCGGTGTTAAGTCTGCGGGTACTACAGACCAGTAGTAGCATTCCATGTCGATAAATTTCAGCAAAGTCGGGTCTTTTATGTAGCGCCGTGCAATGTCGCCAGTATTTTGAGGCAAATATTTTACTAATCCCAAACAGGCTAAAGGATTTTGAAAGAAGACTCGCACCAGATATCCGGGTTCTTCTAGGGATAGCAATTCCATGCCGTTGAGGCAGTTGAAGACGTTCCAGCATTCGCCGTAAAATTTCTGGATTCCTTGGCGTTCGTGGGGGAACCTGTCGGTTAATTCTTGCAAGTATTTCTCATAAGGCTGGGGAACTTCCAAATCCAAGCCGTCGGGTAGGTGATAGTGAAGCTGTACGGGGTCGGGAATTGTTTCTAGGGTGACGTTGACGGCTTTCAGGGCGCGGGTGAGGAGGTTGGTGGTGCCGCGTTGTCCGAATCCAAATATCATGGAGGCTCCGACATCAAATCTGTAGCCTTCGCGATCGAAATATCCAGCACTACCGCCGGGAATCAGGTAGCTTTCGAGGACTAAAACTTTGGCTTTTTTAGCGGCTAGCTGGGTGGCAGTGACGAGTCCGCCAATGCCTGAACCGATGACAATTACATCAAACTCTTGCTCTGTTGGGCGGGAGTTGCTAGAAAATAACTGGGATTGGGTAGGATCTGACATTAGGTTAAAAATCTTAATATTTATATGATTTTACAGTCGATCGCTCTCCCTGATCTCTTGCCTCTGTCATTTTCCCTCTTCCCTCTTCCTTCTTCCTTCGGATGCCCTCTTCCCTCTTCCCTCTTCCTTCTTCCTTCTTCCCTCTTCCTTCTTCCCTCTTCCTTCTTCCCTCTTCCTTCGGAAAGCTTCTGGCTTCCCAAAAAAAATGCGAGAGCAGTCTACCATTGCCGACTGCCCTCGTCTGCCGATCCTTTGAGAGGAGAACACTAAAATGAATATAGCCTTGTTGCTAACTAATGTCAATACTATTGGCAAAACATTTCAATAAGCTGGTCTTGAGGTTGGCAAACCAAGGTAGTGATACCATTTGAGATTTGAGATTTGAGATTAAAAAATTGAAGATTGTGATAAGTTGCACAGAGCGATCGATCGCCCGTTGATGAAGTCCGCCCCTACGGGGGCTACGCCAACGAAGACGATCGCACCGCAGACAATTCCTCAAACCTAGCAATCTCCCCAATTTCCTCATGGCTCTGCAACTGCGCGTTTACGTTCCTCCGCATCCGTTAATTAAGCACTGGCTAGCAGTCGCCCGCGACGCAGGCACCCCATCGGTACTTTTTCGTTCTGCGATGACAGAATTGGGAAGGTGGCTAGCCTATGAAGCGATCAGAGATTGGCTGCCGACAGTCGAAACAACGGTGCAGACTCCTTTGAGCGAATGTCCGGCGACGTTTATCAACCCGCAAGCTCCGTTATGTGTGGTGCCAATTTTACGGGCGGGTTTAGCACTGCTGGAAGGAATTCAGACGGTTGTGCCACTGGCTTCGGTTTACCATCTGGGAATGGCGAGAAATGAGGAGACGCTGGAACCGACTTGTTATTTAAACAAATTGCCGGCGCAGTTTAACCCGGAAACGCGGGTGATAATTAGTGAGCCGATGCTGGCGACTGGTGGCACGATTGTGGCGACTATGCAGGAATTGACTTCACGGGGAATTGACCCAAACTTGATTAGGATCATTTCTGTGGTGGCTGCTCCTCCGGCTTTGAAGAGGCTGAGTGCAGAGTACCCGAGTTTGACTATTTACACGGCCACGATCGACGAAACGGTCAACGAACAGGGTTTTATTGTACCTGGTTTGGGTGATGCGGGCGATCGAACCTATGGCACATGAACCAATTCGTCAGTCAATTTTAGATTTTAGATTTTAGATTGACTCGACAGATAACTTTGGGGCTTGTATCGGGATTTGGGTAAGGTAAGTTGTTTCAAACATCCGTTGCGGAAATATCCGGAAAAAAAGATGACCCTGCTTTGGTAAAACCAGGCACTAACAAAGTTAAGATTAAAACTAGAAGTCAAAAATAAATAGCGTTTAGCACTCATTGCCCGTGAAACTTGATTCTGTACCGCCAAACTTGTCTGCTTCTGACTCACCAACCCCCAATTCCGATTTGCCGCAACACCTACAAGTACAAATAAAAGAGGCTTCTAAGAGTTGTGCTGGTTTCACCCCGGAGTCGGCTAAACTCTCAGTGAGTGTAAATCCCGATATTTGTCACGAAGAAAAAGGACTGAAGCCGAAGCACTGGGCAATTTTTGGTTCGACTTTTGTAACTATTTTTTTGGCTGAAATTGGCGATAAAACTCAGCTCGCAATTTTGCTGATGACGGCTGAATCTCGGAATCCTTGGATTGTGTTTGCT
>PVWI01000095.1 GCA_003003725.1 filamentous cyanobacterium Phorm 6
CACAGTTAGGGTGGATTAAGTTGCGAGATAATAACTGCGAATTTGAAACCTATAGAAGTCGTCGCGGTACTGGTTATCGAGGTTTTCTCAATGAATGTTTGGATCGCATGACAAAAGCGCGCACTACGGAATTAGAAAACTATTTAAAACAGACATAAAACATAATTTCTCCGCGTATTCAGTACAACACCTGACAACAATCCCTAGAGGCAAATATTTTATGAAAACCCTGCCCATCACCCTCACCCTCATCTCAGCAATCCTAACTGCGATCGCACCAGCAGTCTTCGCGCAACAACTACAACTACCAGCCAACGCAATCTACATTGATAAAAATTGCAACCTAGACCAACAATTAGCCCCAGTTGAAAGATACACTATATTTAGCAGAAAGGAATTTACAACTAACGGTAAAAAATATTGGTTCTACGCAGCCCGCTATCAAGATGGAGCCGCACTTTTCTGTATTTCAGAACGAATTTTTATCAGACCCAAAGTTTTAAATGTCGAAAAAATACAAAGACAATTTATTGACAAAATAATCCGAGACCCCAAAAACCAAACTGCCTTTATCATCACAGTCAGAGAAGGCAATGGCCCTGGTGCAACAGCTACAAATTACAGTTTAGATTTGAGCAATGTCGATCGCCCAAAACTCACATCCCTTTCCATCCTCAAGTAGTCAGAAATGACAGTAAAATTGCCTAGTAACCGTACTTACAAAGTAGTTATTCAAGGATTCGAGCGCACCAGCAAAGGTACTTACACATTGTTAATTCCAACCAACTTTAACTAAACTTAAACCAACCGCTAAGCAAACTCAAAAACAGGTGTTTCAATCACCCTAATCGGCTTTCTATCTTCCCAAATCATCTTCTGCAACTGTTCCACAGTCTCAGGCGAAAAAAAAACGCTCACCCGTTTCCAAACACACTCTAGCAGGAACATTTTCAATAATAAACTTACCTTTGATTTCAAGCGTGTAAGTTACCTTTTGTTCCACCATTGTTTCTCTCCAGATATCAGGGCTCATTTTGATTTATCCTTAACTTAAAATAAATCCAAATTTTTGGCTCTGGTTCGTATAAGTTAACACAAGAGCGAAAATTGTTAACCAGTGGCGGAACTAACCAAACATCAGCCAAGATAGAAACACACCCATTCCCGCAACCGCCATGACAGACATCCACCAAATAGCTGCCGCCCTAGACGGCAAAGAATACCAGCAAGCAGCCAAACTCATCAAACAACTGCAAACAGAATCACCCGATAATCCCTGGGTGAAATACTACATGGCGCGCTACTACGAGCTCACCAATAACCCAGAAAAAGCGGAAACATCCTACAAACAAATACTCCACGACATCACCAACCCCAAAATCATCTCCCAAGCCCGCCAAGGGATTCAACGCATTGAAACCGCAGAACAAGACAGACGCAAACAAGCCATAGAAACCGCCAAAAACGACCCCAGCAACCTTGAACCAGCACTTTTGATCCTCGAAGCAGTCAGCCAGGAAGACAAACCCGCAGCCATCCAAAATATTAGCAGAATCTTCAAAACTGACATTTATACAACTCGGATGCAAATCCAAAGTCGCGGCTGGAGACTCTACAAAACTGGCCCCATCGCCGAAATCCAAATTTACGGCCAAGAACTCCTCAACGCCGGAATTCCCGTATTCTGGGGAACTCTAGCCGATATTCAAAAAATCCAAATCTTTCGAGTGCAACATTTCCAGTCTCTCTCTTCCCCATCCGTCATTTGCAAAGATAACCTCAATAGACTCGGTTCTATTGAATTTAATTGGTCAGAAATCAGCCAAAGAGTAGAAGGTTCGTTGCCAATTTTTATCGATATTATGGACTACTCGCCCAACCGCAGAAATGAGGAGTTTCGCCACAAAGAAATCACCCATGATTATGCTCAAATCTGCGATTTACATATTCCCACCAGAAACTGCATTCTGCGTATTTGCGACCAAAGTTACGAATTTAAACAAGGCGTTGACTTTACTAAATCTTCAGCAGATATCTCTGCTTCAGGCAATCCCAATAAAACAAAATCTCGTCCCCAAAACTCTCAACAAATCCCTCAAAGTACCACCAGAATTAACTGGAATCACTTACTAGAAATATTTGACCAACAGCTTGATGTTACAGTTTTGTCTGAGTTTAATCTGTTTGCCGATACTGTTCTCGATTACACTAATATGTTGAGCAATATCGAGTCTCATGTGGAGGTCGATCGCAAATCCGAAAGCCCTTGGGACTCAGCTTTTCAGCTATACAGCGGATTAGCCTTTCTCAGAAATCAAGGAAATAGGGAATAAAAAAATAGTTGAAAATTTAAAATGAGCAATGCTATTTTTAAATTTTCAACCCCACCATTTGGAATGCTCCAATGTCCAATTCCCTATTACAAATTCTCAAATTTCTACTTTGTGTTCACTTGGCGAGCCATATCGCGAAAACCATTCATGCTAGGGCCAGGAGTGCGACGAGTTCCAGTTGGTATAGGCATTAAATTGTTAGGAGCAAAAGTCCGATTCGGTTCAGCTTGAGTCGGCGCTTTGCCGTTGGTTTCTGGTGCCACCGCTACTTTTGTAGGTTCCGCAGTATTAGCAGGAATAGCAACTGATTCTTTTTCTTTCTTGGACTTTTTTTCAACCTTAGCCTTTTTCACAGGTTCAGACTTCTCAGACTTAACAGGCTCAACTTTTGCTGGTGCGATGGCAACAGGTTCAGGCTTCTTGGCAGCAGCAGGCTCAACCTTCGCAGGCGCAACCATAGCCGACTCTTTCCCCGAAGATTCGCCCAAATCTAGGAAATATTGAGACTTTTTAAAGCCAAGCAATCCGCCAAGAAATCCGAAAATACCGCCGAAGAAATTTTTGATAAAACCAAACATTAGATTTACTCCTTTTGTTCTTTTAGAGAAATTTGTACAAATTTGTCAACAAGGTTAGACTACGAGCTAAGGCAACTTTTGTCTACATTTATTCATCAAAATTTACATTTAGCAGTGCTTAAGCTACCTCATCAAACCAAATTATAAGTATAAATACTTGGTTTGCTTTGCACTTATTTACAAAGTATCTCAGAATTTGTTAGCAATTTCCACTAATTATTGTCGATCGACAAATAGATCCGATTCGCCATCTGTCCCACTAGGGGTCAAACTCATGGAGGGACTGGCTTATGCTGTAATCGCCAAGCAATTGTTAAGCAAAATGAACACTAAGCTCGATCGCAATCCAGTCATACTAATACACGGTATCTGGGACACAAAGATTATTTTCAGCGAAATGTCCTCGCGCCTCACCCAACTAGGATGGTGTGTACACAGCCTCAACCTCACGCCCAATGACGGTAGCCTCAGTCTGGCATCACTGGCGCAGCAACTCGCAGATTATATCTCTGAAACTTTTCATCCAGAACAGTCTTTAGACATAGTAGGCTACAGCATGGGCGGACTCGTCAGCCGCTACTACGTCCAACGCCTCGGAGGGATTAACCGGGTACAGCGCTTCGTCACCATATCTTCCCCTCACAAAGGCACACTCACCGCCTATTCTCTACCCTTACCTGGATATCTAGATATGCGTCCTCATAGCAGTTTTCTGCAAGATTTAGATCGAGATGTCGCCATACTCAAACAAATCAACTTTACATCAATGTGGACGCCATTTGACGTAATGATTTTACCGTCGAATAGCTCTCAAATGCCCGTAGGGAAAGAAGTTAAACTCAAGGTTTGGTTGCACCGCCAAATGGTGACAGATACTCAAAGTATTAACGCATTAGTTGAAGAACTAAAAGCACCTATTAAAAATAAAATTCCCACTTAAAAATGAATAGCAATTTCAGCCGAAACCCAGTCTTGCTCGTTCACGGGATGCGGGACACAACAACTATTTTCAACAAAATGTCCTCCCGCCTCACCCAACTCGGATGGTCAGTCCACAGCCTCAACCTCACCCCCAACGACGGCAGCCTCGGCCTCGAATTACTAGCTAAGCAAGTCGCAGACTACATCTCTGAAACCTTCGATCCAAAACAGCCTTTAGACATAGTAGGATTTAGCATGGGCGGCATCGTCAGCCGCTACTACCTGCAAAGGTTAGGTGGCATGAATCGAGTGCAGCGCTTTATTGCCATCTCTTCGCCTCACAACGGTACTTGGATGGCTTATACTTTCTGTGGAAAAGGCAGCGTTCAAATGCGTCCTGGAAGTGCTTTTCTCGAAGATTTAAATCGAGATGCTGCCTTGTTGGCAAAGCTCAATTTTACTTCGATTTGGACACCTTGGGATTTCATCATTGTGCCTGCTTCTAGTTCTCAAATATCCGCAGCAAAAGATGTGAGATTGTCAGTATTTTCTCATGCTATGATGGTGAGAGATTGGCGCAGTTTAAAAGCAGTTAATGAAGCACTTTCAGAACCTTTAAATATGGATAAATAGGTTGCTTCTCTCTTCTCTTCCTCTGCGTTCTCTGCGTTCTCTGCGGTTAAATCATTCCAAAACAATCAAACAGCATCGCCCACTTCAGCATATTCACTCAGCCCAAAAATTGCCTCGGCTGCACAGTAATACTTGAATTCCAGTATATTATGAGAGGGATCTTCTAAGAAGAAAGTGCGGTGCTCTGTAGGTAAACCGACAAATCGCCGTCTTGGTTCTTGATAGAAGTTCAAATTATTTTGTTGTGCCTTTTCTAACAATCCTTCCCAATCAGCTTCGTTCGTGAAAACTAATCCAAAATGCCGGGGATAGATGCCTCGCTGGGGTGTCAAAGGTTCGTGGCTAAGGTGGGCGACTATTTGATGTCCACACAAACCCATAATCGCCGAATTTGGGGATTCGCGACCCAATTCGCAGCCTAGCCCGTTCACGTAGAAGGCTTTTGTTTGGTCAATATTGCTGACGGGAAAGGCAAGATGAAATAAGATTTTGTTCATGGAGATACTGATGCAGAATTCTGAATTGTTTTTTAATTACTTATCTTGGTCTAATCCTTGGTTGGTGGCGATCGCCCTGAATACAATTTTACTGGCGATCGCCGTTATTATTCCCAAAAAATTGCTGACGGATGCAGGGCAATTTCACGGCTGGCTGCTGGGTGTCATCATCTGGGGCTGTTTGGGATGGCAAGGCTATACTGTGGTGATGTTCTATTTTCTCGTCGGATCGGGAGTTACTCGCATCGGTAAAGCGCAAAAAGAGGCAGAAGGGATAGCTGAAAAGCGATCGGGCGCACGCGGCCCGGAAAATGTTTGGGGTTCTGCTTTAACCGCGACTCTTTGTGCTGTGGGAGTTTTGGGATTGTCTATTTTCGGAGACACAGGCGGTATTTTCGGAGACACAGGCAAGATGCCTGTTGCACAATATGTAATTTCCCTGTTATTGCTGGGTTATGCAGCTAGTTTTTGCACCAAACTTTCGGATACTTGCGCTAGCGAAATCGGCAAAGCTTACGGGAAGCGGACGTTTTTGATTACTACCTTGCAGCCTGTACCTAGGGGTACGGAAGGGGCTGTAAGTTTGGAAGGAACGATCGCAGGTATTGTCGGCTCTATTCTGATGGCGCTTGTGAGTTCGGCGGTTGGTTTAATTGACTTGACAGGAATTGTTTTTTGTGTTATTGCAGCTTTTATTGCCACGAATATCGAGAGCCTGATTGGTGCGACTATTCAATCAAAGTTTGAGTGGCTCACGAACGAGGTAGTGAATTTTTTTAATACACTGATTGGAGCGATCGCGGCAATCGTCTTAGCCTCAGCCTGGACAACTTTTTTCGCTTAGCTTAGTCAACAATAATCATCAGTCATTAGTCTCAAGCGGTCAATTAATGACTAATGACTGATCACTAATGACTAACCCTCTTCCGGCCCAAAAACCATTTGTACAATCATCGTTGGTTCACCCCGCTTGTGATAGCGATCGGCCCAATTACGAATAATTTCATCTAATTCCTCAACAGCCTGATCGAGTCGTTCCGGCGGAATATCCAAAGTTTCCATAACTCGCATCACTTTCGGTTGTTTTTCGGCCCAATCCTTCATTAGTCGGAAATATCTAGCCGTATCTTCCACCATAGTAAATGTCCGCTCTTCTTCCTCTGCCGGAGAGTAAGTAGCGCGCACGAGGGCATAAAAAGGCATTCCCCAAGGAGAATCAATACGAGTCACTGTTCCTGAATAAATCAATCGGCGCTTGATATGTTCTGCTAGAGCTTCACTCAAAGGCATTCGCCTTTCTGGGTGCATATCTTCTTGCGATCGCCTGTGCAGAAACTCGATCAACTCCATAAACTGAAAAGAATTGATCAGTTGAGCGTCAGGCGGATTTGGAGGAACCTTGCCTTCGAGATATTTTTTTTCATCCCCACTCAAGCTATTTCCAGGAATGCGAGGGCGTCCCGGAACCCAAGCATACTGTTCCAGCCAAACATAAGGAAACTGAATCAAATATTTAGGTTCTTGGGAACCCAGCATTTTTAGCAATTTTCCCGTAGTCAGGGCTTCCCGAACTTCCTCAACAATCACCTTCACCCGTTTAGGCTCAATATGATGCAAGTGTCCGGTCATCCGCAGGTTGTTGTCCTGCTCCAGGTAAGTCATATAAATGGCACACTTAGCCGCTGTTGCTGCCGCGTCTAGAAACGCCCCATGCCTGTGGCCACTGGTTCTCATGGCGCTAAACGCCAGATATAGCATGATCTGATCCATTGCACTGGGGCTCAGGCTTTTGACCAGATCCAAAGAGTCATTTTTCATCACAATCTCCGAAATAGTAAAACTTGGAGGCATTTTGTCGTCCTCCATTTAAAAATTATTGCGATCGCGCCGAATCAAGCATAGCCGAATCTCACCGGAAAGCTGGCCAGCTAGGCTAATATTCAGGCAAGTTAAATTCCCTGATCTCACTGGGGCATTGGCTTAAAGGCGATAGACACCGAATAAGTGGTTCTTATTGGGGAATTTTAGTAGAGTGCTGCACCTTTTGCACTCAGCGTTTACCTATATATAAGTTAGTTATCGCACGTTAATTATAGTGCAGCCCTTGAAAATCCTATACCACCTGTGGAGGTCAAACGTAAATAATTGTTGCGATCGGAGGAATTTGAGGCGGCTCCGAGCCGATCGGCTTTGCTCTAAGCGAGAAATTATGGGAGAGGAGAATCAAAGAAGCGTTTTCAAGACAAAACCGCCAGATCCTAGAGTCTATCTCTAGGTAGATGGCGGTTCTCGGTTTATATGCTGTCATTTCTTACACAAAAAAAATCTCCAAAAGAATGTCAACAAAAGTGGAGTTCTCGTTTAACCCGAAAAACTCGAATCCCAGAAAATCAGATCGATCGAATCAACGGCCCAAACCTACTCAGTGGCGGCACTCAATTGCATAAGCGTGGCATTAGAAATCTTGTAGCGAATCAGTGTAAACATTAGGCTGGCTAAAACCTCTGCGTCCGCTGCCCCTCTCAGGAGCGCGATCGCCCTTTTGTTGAGTTTGCGCTGACAACATATATTGGGCGGTGGCAGTTTCGAGCATTGGGACTGGAGCTTCAAAAGCTTGAGCGGCGGTGGCACTCAAGGTAATGCCGAATAGGCTCAGTAAAGCAATTGCTGTGTAGGTTTGCATGGGTAGTATCCGTGTCAGTGTCTATTACCTGATACGGACTCGCCCCGATCTATCAGGATAGATATCTGTGCAATTTTCGGATCTTTGCAAAAAACCTCACCTGTTCTATGCTAATGCTCCCAACCGCAGCCAAGCACCTGCAAAATTTAGCCGACCCCATACTCTCCAAAGCTTTTCGGTTTCGCAACTCTCTAAAAATCTGTCGGTTTCCGAGTCCAAAGTCACAAGTTGCCAAGTTTGACCAGCTACAGATGCGGGACTTGTCAGCGTTAGTGTCCAATCTTGTACGCCCAGGCGGCGGAAAATGCCCGAAAATTCGCTTTCGGTATTTGCTGTTTTACCGCTGGGATTTACACAGAAATCCGGTTCAAATGTCAATGTTCTGGGTTCAAATACAGAACTTTCGTTGAGAAACCCGGTTTTTTGATCGCTTTTGACTGACAAAGGAAAAGGACATTCGCCGTTGGCGGGATATGCTTGAGGTCGATCGAGATAATAGCGTTGTCGATCGATCCAGTCCGATCGATCCGGTGTCAAATTAAACAAAGGAATAACCGCCGCCCTCGCCTCAGCATCTTGCAGCAAAGCTTCCTGCAAAACTCTCACCGACAAATCGCGAGGCTGACATCCAGCTTCCGCGCACAAAGCTGCCGCCATTCCCGCCGCCTGTCCGATATTCATCACCACAGGCTGCAAGCGAGTTGCACCGTTGGCGATGTGAGAAACGGAAATATTTTTTTCGCAGGCTAACAATCCGTCTGTACTTGCAGGGATGAGGGCACTGTAGGGAATTGTAAACGGAGTCCCCGTCCAGCGGCCTCCCCAGCGGATGGATTTGGGCTGTAAAGGAATGTCGCCGATGTTGTAGTGGTGGTCATTTGCATAGTTACCGATCGCAATTGTTTCACAAATTCCCTGAGAATCGATCGGCAATTTCGCTACTTTTGCGCCGACAAACGGCAAAATATCATGTTCTGTGACTGTACTTATCCCTCGCAAACGGCGGCTTTCTCGGTAGTACGGGTGCAAAGCGAAGGCAGAAAGCAGGGAAGAATTGGGTTGATTTTCTGTTTTTGAAATGGGGAAAATATTTTGTGCTAAGCCGTAGCGGCGGCCGAGTTGGGTTTGAATGAAGCGGGCAAAACTTTGAGTATGCCAGAGACTTTCTTGGAGGAATTCTTGTCGGGATGTTGGAGATGTAATTAGTCGATCGACCCCTTCACCATAATCATTACCACGAATCGGCCAATTAATCATCAACAATCCCCCAGGCAGCCTACCGTAATTGAGAAATTGTTCGGGAGTGTAATCTTTCCAAGCGTCGGAAAATCGATCGGGATTATCGACAGGCGGCGCGGGAATCTCTGGCGCAGCCGCACCTGCACCAAAATCCTGCATGATGGCCACCCAAGTCGGAGATTGCACCGAATACCTTTGTGTGAGATCGTTAGAGGCGATCGGCGCGCTGGGTTCTCCCCACTCAGCTTGAAATTCCCAACCCCAGCGGTGGGGCACCTCCGCCAAAGCCAGCAAATCTCCCAATTCCGTTGCATCCAAAGTGATTTTTGCCGAAACAGTAAAATCGGTAAACCGAACGCCAGAAATGCGAGATCCTTCCCTTACCACATCTTGAGGTATTTGTCCAGAAATCCAATGCAGATTCGGTAAACACTTAACCCAATCCGCAAAAATTTGTGCACCAATGCGGGGATCGTAAGTAAAAAAACTGACCCAGCCCCAATCCAAACCTCCCGGCTGTCGCTGCTGAAGTTCCCGGAGAAATTGACCCCACAAACCTGTCTGAAAAGCTGCTAATTCATTGCCATCGGGAGCCGAAACGCCTGCTGATGTCAGCATTCCTCCCAGCCAGGGAAATTCGCTGACTAAAATAGTTTTGGCACCGCGGCGGGCTGCTTGCACTGCCGCAGCCGTGCCGCCGGTGCCGCCACCGACTACCAAAACATCTGCTTCTAAGGTTGTGGACATGGGGAATAGGATTTTAGATTTGAGATTTTAGTCGTAGGGTGCGTCGCCACAGAAAATCCCTAACTTGTATATCGACAATCTCATAGCGACGCACCGCTGCATACAGGGCTCGTGTAAACAACCCTCCGTTTCACTCCGCCCAACACTTTTTTGTAGCAAAATTTTGTAAAAATGGTATGAGGTGCGCAGTGCACACCCTACGGGATAGATGTTGGGCGTTTGCGATCGCGAATTGAATTTTAATGTGTAAAGACTTGACAAATTATATATCGGTAATTACGCAGATGCTGCACATTTTTGTTACTACAAGATAGCGCCAGCGATCGCAAATTTTGATTTGTCATTTTTTGCTCGCAAATATTGCCAATATGACAGTGCGAATAACGATAATAGAAAAAAGGGGAAGCGCATTTATCAAGTTTGACATCGTATAATTAATTTCCCAGTTACTTATTTAATGGCTGAAAATGGACAAAGGTTTTATTTTGTGGTTCACCGGGCTGAGTGGTTCCGGCAAAACAACTATCAGCAAAGCTCTCGAACCAGAGTTGAAGGCCAGAGGTTGTAAAGTGGAAATCTTGGATGGAGATGTCGTTCGCACCAACTTGTCAAAAGGTTTGGGATTTAGCAAGGAAGACCGAGATACTAATATTCGGCGGATTGGATTTGTGGCTAACCTACTCAGCCGCAATGGAATTGTGGCAATTACGGCAGCGATTAGCCCCTATAGAGCCATTCGCGACGAAATTAGGGCGATCGAGTCAAATTTTGTTGAGGTGTATGTCAAAGCAACCTTAGAAGTGTGCGAATCTCGTGATGTCAAAGGGCTGTACGCTAAGGCGAGAGCCGGAGAAATCAAAGGTTTTACCGGAATTGACGATGCTTATGAAGAACCGCTGAATCCTGAGATTATTTGTTGCACAGAGCGAGAAAGTGTCGAAGACAGTGTTAAAAAAGTTCTCAGCAAGTTAGAAGACTTGGGTTACATTTGATGTTGGCGGGGTAAGAAGAGGATAGGGGCAAACAGCGATGGTGGTGAAAAACTATTCAAAACTTAATACTATCAAAAGTTTAATTGTCGGAAGTTTAACATTGTCAGTGCTGGCGGCCGTGGGCTCGTCTCCTGTGGCGGCTCAGTTTTTGCCTCCTCCACCACCTCCTCCTTCGGGTGCTCCGACTCCTGTACGGGTACCCGCAGCGCCTGGATTTCCGGGATTTCCGGCAAGTGTACCTTCGAGTGTACGATCGGAAGTTTACACTTTAGGCGCGGGCGATCGTATTCAAATGGACATTTTCAACGTCCCGGAATACAGCGGCCCCAACGGTCAACACCAAATACAGGCTGACGGCTCCCTGAGTTTGCCGTTAATTGGTAGCCTTTCCGTCGCCGGAATGACCCTAGAACAAGCTTCTAATGCTGTCAAAGAGCGATATGGCAAATACCTCAAACGTCCTTGGATTACCCTAAAACTGCTGGCCCCGCGGCCTTTGCAAATTGCGATCGCAGGCGAAATCAACCGCCCCGGAGCCTATACAATATCCTCAGCAGCGGGCCCCGGAGGCACAACAGAGCAAATCGGCACTCAAATGCCAACGATATCGCGGGCACTGCGCATGGCGGGCGGAATTACACAGTCAGCAGATGTCCGACAAATCAAAATCCGCCGCCCCCAACGCAATGGCCCAGAACAAATTATTAACATCGATTTATGGGAATTATTGCAAGCTGGTGACTTGCGGGCAGATGTTACTTTGCGTGACGGCGATACTATATTTATTCCTACTGTAACTAGCCTCAATCGCCAAGAAGCACCAACTTTGGCAGTAGCTAATATTACCGGCCAAAGCACTCAACCAATTAATATTGCTGTGGTGGGCGAAGTAAGTCGCCCCGGTACTTATACTTTGGCAAAAGAGGCTCAAAGTAGGGTACAAGACAATAATGAAATGGGTGATAATTCTGGTTTGTTTGCTGCGAGGGAAACTCCCGGCTCCGGGGAAACTGTTTTGCAGCAAACTGTAACAAGAGCAATTAAAATGGCGGGAGGCATTACGCCCGTAGCAGATATCAGACAAATACAAGTTCGTCGCCTGACTCGCGCGGGTACGGAACAAATTATTAATGTGAATTTGTGGCAACTTTTGGAAGGGGGAGATGTATCTCAAGATTTAGCACTGCAACAGGGAGATACGGTAATTGTTCCCAAAGCCGAAAATCTCGATGCAGCCCAAGGCACAGAAGTTGCTAATTCTAATTTTTCACCGGATACGATTAAGGTGAGCATTGTGGGAGAAGTCGTGAAACCGGGGGCTTTTGCGGTGCTGCCTAATACTACTCTCAATCAAGCGCTGGTAGCAGCGGGAGGTTTTAATAAAGCGCGGGCTCAAATGGATTCGGTGGATTTAATTCGTCTGAATCCTAACGGTACTGTTTCGCAGCTAAGTGTTAAGGTGAATTTTTCGGCAACTGCCAATGAGGAAACTAATCCCAAACTGCGAAATAATGATGTAATTATGGTAAGGCGATCGGGCCGCGCTGCATTTTCGGATAATGTAGGCGGGACTCTCGCTCCTTTAAGCCCCCTGTTGGGAATATTCCGGTTGTTCAATATTTTTCGGTGATTTGAGTAGACTAGCGCTAAGGCATCATCAACCCAGTTTCTACAAAGAATTTCGGCTTGGTAACGAGATATCTAGTAAGAAACCAAGTTGATGAAACAGCGCCAGTCGTACAGATGTTTAAACAAATAAGTTGCAAAAATCAAATGAAACCAGGAAAAAATTCTCAAATAACACTGTTTAATAACAATAAGAAAGCTGCGGAACAGCAAAGAATATCTTCGGTAATGTATGAAGAAGAGCAATTTTTCAGAGACAAAACAGAGGAACAAGAGTTAAGTTTTTGGCAAGTTTGCCGCAGTCGCTCGTTCTTAGTCATCGGCGTAGCAGCCGCAGTGACAACCGGGGTGTTTGCTTGGACTCTGAATCAAAAAAGCGAGTACGAAGGGCGCTTTCAATTATTAGTAGAACCCGCTGTTACGCAAAATACTTTAGCGAAAGTCTACTCCGGCGAGCTAAAACTGCAACCAGCAGCCCCCACAACGCCAGAAAGTCCCGGCTTTGACTACGAATCGCAAATTCAAGTTTTGCAAAGCCCGCAAGTGATGTCGCCGATTATTAAACAGTTGCGGGCGAAATATCCCGAAATCAATTACAACTATCTTTTGAACCAAAAAGCAGATAATTTGCCGTTTTCTCAGCAAACCAGGCTGTCAATTAATCGCTTCAAAAATACCAAGATTATCGAAGTTAAATATCGGGATTATGACCCGAAAAAAATTCAGTTTGTGTTGGAAAAAGTTGCACTAGGCTACCGCAACTACAGCGTGCAAGATACCAGCACTCAAATTAGTCAGAGTCTGGATTTTGTGAAATCGCAAATTCCCAACCAGCAAAAGCGCCAACAAGTTCTGCAAACTGAAATTCAAAAGTTGCGCCAGCAATACAATTTCATCGATCCGCAAATTCAAACCCAGCAACTTGCGCAGCAAATCAGCCAACTCCAAGCACAAAGATTGGAAGCACAAACGCAGCTCAATCAGCAGAAATTTCTCTATTCTAATCTGCAAAATCAGCTCGGATTAAATCAGCAACAAGCTCTGATGGCTTCGGCTCTGAGTCAAGCTCCCCGCTATCAAGGAATGCTGACTCAATTGCAGCAATTAGAAGGACAAATTGCGATTAATTCAGCTACTTATACAGACAATTCTCCGCAAATGCAGTTGTTTCGAGAACAGCGCAAGAACCTGATTCCTTTGTTGAATAAAGAAGCCCAACAGGTTCTGGGAACTGATTTAGCTAAGGTAAATTCGCAAGTGATGGCGTTTCAAGATCCGGTGCGGATTAAGTTGATCGAGCAGTTTATTGGTACTGCTAATTCTATTCAAGTTTTGGGAGTGCGGAATCAAGTTTTGGAACAAGCTGCTAAGCAGTTGAATCAATATTCTCAAGGATTCCCGGTGATTTTGCGACGCTATGGAGATTTGCAGCGGGAGGCGGATTTGACTAACAGTACGCTGAATGGTTTGCTAGCAAAACAGCAGGCTTTGCAGCTTGAAGCTGTGGGCAAAAAAGAGGTTGCTTGGGAAGTTATTGCTAAGCCGGAAATTCCGCGCTACAAAAATGGCGAATTGATGGCTGTTGCTCCGATTATGCCTTTGAATTTGGCTTTGGGTGGATTGCTTGGTTTGGTGTTTGGTACGTTAGCGGCGCAGTTGGCGGAACGGTTTAATAATAAAACGGTTTTCCAGACTCCAGAGGATGTCAAACATTCGATTCATTTGCCTTTGTTGGGGGTAATTCCTGCTAGCGATAAAATTTTGAGACTGCCACCTGCGGAGACAACTTCGATTGATGTGGGAACTTCACCGATGCCGACGGATGCTTTTCAAGAAGCTTTTCGATCGCTCAATGCTAATATTCGGTTGTTAAACGTTGATTCTCCGATCGCATCTTGTGTAATTACGTCTTGTCAAGTAGCGGATGGTAAGTCTACTGTAGCGGTAAATTTGGCGCGGGCGGCGGCTGCAATGGGGCAGCAAGTGCTGTTGGTGGATGCGGATTTGCGTCGCCCGCAGGTGCACGAAATGCTGGGTTTGCCCAACTGGCAAGGTTTGCACAATGTGATTGCGGATGATGTGGATGTGAAACAGGTGATTTTGCGATCGCCCCGCGATGAAAACCTGTTTGTGTTAACATCAGGGCCAGTTCCTCTCGATCCCACGAAAGTGCTTTCTTCCCGCAAAATGCAGCATTTAATGGCAGCTTTGTCAAATAATTTTGATTTAGTTATTTACGATACTGCGCCGCTTTTGGGTTTAGCAGATGCGAATTTGTTGGCGGCTCACACTAACGGATTGATGCTGGTAGTGGGGCTGCATCAAACTGAGCGGGAGGCGCTGCTGTTGGCTTTTGAAGATTTGAAAATGGCCGGGATTCCGCTGTTGGGAATGGTGGCAAATAACGATAAAGGCAGCAGGTATTACTATCAGTCTTACGTGCAGAATTACATCGAAGAAAAATCTGTTTGATGTGGGTGAGGGCACAAATCAGTAAGGTGCGCAGTGCGCACCCTACCTTGAGAATCCTGTAAGCAAGATAAACACGAATTTTCTTAAGATTTGGGATCAACATCTTGCAGTATGATTAAAGATTGAGAGTTTTAAAACAAATTGCGACAATGGCAAATTAACAAGACCTGAAAACGTGGCCGACAAATTCCCATTTTGTAATATATTTATACAACTCCCCGCCTAGCTGGAAAACTAGCAGGGAGTTTTGTGTTTTTCACACAGGAGATCAAACAATGGCTATTGCTACTATTAACCCGGCAACGGGAGAAACGCTGAACACTTTTGATCCGCTGACAGATGCGGAAATAGAAGCTAAGCTGGAATTAGCACAGCAAGCTTTTAACAAGTACCGCTACTTGCCGTTTGAGCAGCGAGCTCTGTGGATGCAGAAAGCAGCGGATATCTTGGAGCGCGATCGCGAAATTTACGCTGAAATGATGACGCTGGAAATGGGCAAAACACTCAAATCGGCGATCGGCGAAATCGAAAAATGCGCCTTAGTTTGCCGCTATTACGCTAAAAATGCTGCTCAATTTATGGCAGACGTACCCGCAAACACCGACGCTAGCAGTAGCTTTGTCCGTTACCAACCGCTGGGCGCTATTTTAGCCGTCATGCCCTGGAATTTCCCATTTTGGCAAGTTTTTCGGTTTGCGGCACCGACGCTGATGGCGGGCAACGTGGGCTTGCTAAAACACGCTTCTAATGTGCCGCAGTGCGCTTTGAAAATCGAACAAATTTTCGCGGAAGCTGGCTTTCCCGAAGGAGTTTTTCAAACTTTGTTAGTGGGAGCCGACAAGGTAGCTAAAATCATTGCGGACGATCGCGTAAAAGCAGCAACTCTCACCGGTAGCGAACCAGCCGGCGAAAGTTTAGCAGCAAATGCGGGCAAAAACTTGAAAAAAGTTGTGCTGGAATTGGGAGGAAGCGATCCATTTATTGTGATGTCCAGCGCCGATTTACCAACAGCTTTATCAACGGCTGTAACATCACGAATCCTCAATAGCGGCCAAACTTGCGTATCTGCTAAACGGTTTATTTTAGTAGAAGAAATCGCCGACGAATTCATCAAAGGATTTGTCGAAAATTTCGAGCAATTAAAAGTAGGCGATCCGATGTTAGCCGAAACCGATATCGGCCCTTTGGCTACTCCCGCAATCCTCAAAGAATTGGACAATCAAGTGCAAGCCTGCATCCAATCGGGAGCAAAACTGCTGACAGGCGGCCGCCCATTGTCAGAGAATGCCGGCAATTTCTACTTGCCAACTATTTTGACAGATATTCCCCTGGATGCTGCGGCGCGCCAACAAGAGTTTTTTGGCCCGGTGGCTTTAATATTCCGGGTTGCAAACATCGATGAGGCGATCGCCCTGGCCAACAGCACATCCTTTGGTTTAGCGGCGACAGCTTGGACTACAGTAAGCTCAGAGTGCGATCGGTTTATTTCCGAACTAGAAGCAGGCGCCGTATTCATCAACAGCTTAGTCAAATCCGATCCCAGATTGCCCTTTGGTGGCATTAAGCGATCGGGTTACGGACGCGAATTGAGCATCCAAGGAATCCACGAATTTGTCAACATTAAAACAGTGTGGGTAAAATAAGTAAAATTAGATAAGCTGTTCTACATTTAAATTGTGTGCAAATCATCAATCAAAATCTTGTGGTACGTTGCTCCGGCGCCGTTCCAAATATACCATTCAAATGCGCGACAGCTTAAGCTGTACTGCATTTAAATTGCCTATTTCGGGCTATGCTCAAAGCCAGCCCCACAAGATTTTGGTTGTTTCTTGATATGCAATTTAAATGCTAAGTAGCTTACAATTATCGTAAAAATATCAATTAATCTGCGTTTATCCGCGTTCATTTGCGGTTAAAAACAATTAATCTAGTATTTTTGCGAGAATTTAACCAAGAGAAAAAAACCACACTTACAGAGGAGAAAAACGGAAATGAACACAGCTCAACTACTCGTAAAATGTTTAGAAAATGAAGGCGTAGAATACGTCTTCGGACTTCCCGGAGAAGAAAATTTAGAAGTTCTAGAAGCCCTAAGAAACTCTTCAATTAAATTTATTACTACTCGCCACGAACAAGGCGCCGCCTTCATGGCCGACGTTTACGGCCGCCTCACCGGCAAAGCCGGCGTTTGCTTGTCCACCTTGGGCCCCGGCGCAACTAACTTAATGACAGGAGTTGCTGACGCCAACTTAGACGGCGCTCCTCTAATAGCAATTACCGGACAAGTCGGCACAGACAGAATGCACATAGAATCGCACCAATATTTAGATTTGGTCGCTATGTTTGCCCCAGTTACTAAGTGGAATGCTCAAATTGTCCGCCCTAGCACCACCTCAGAAATCGTCCGCAAAGCCTTTAAAGTTGCTCAAAGCGAAAAGCCGGGAGCAGTTCACATTGACTTGCCAGAAAACATCGCAGCAATGCCTGTAGAAGGAGAGCCGCTCACTAAAGACAACCGCGAAAAAACTTTTGGCGCTTACCAAAGTCTGAATAAAGCTGCTGTAGCAATTTCTAAGGCAAAAAGTCCTTTGTTGTTAATCGGAAATGGAGCTATTCGAGCTAATGCTAGCGAAGCGGTGACAGAATTTGCAACTCGATTAAATATTCCCGCAGCTAATACTTTTATGGGCAAAGGTGTAATGCCTTACACTCATCCTTTGGCACTTTGGACGACGGGATTGCAAAAACGAGATTACATTAGCTGTGCTTTTGAAGAAACAGATTTAGTGATTGCTGTTGGCTATGATTTGATTGAATATTCCCCGAAAAAGTGGAATCCTGACGGCAAAATTCCGATTATTCACGTGGGAGCTCTGCCAGCAGAAGTTGATAGCAGTTATATTCCTGTTGTAGAAGTTGTGGGGGATATTTCTGATTCGCTGAATGAAATTTTGCAGCGTGCCGATCGCATGGAGAAAACAGACCCTTTTGCTAAGCAGTTGCGGGCGGATATTCGCGCTGGGTACGAACAATATGCAAACGATGATGGTTTCCCGATCAAGCCGCAAAAAATTATTTATGATTTGCGGCAGGTAATGGGCCCGGAAGATATTGTGATATCTGACGTGGGTGCTCACAAAATGTGGATCGCGCGGCACTATCATTGCGATCGCCCGAATACCTGTTTAATCTCCAACGGATTTGCGGCGATGGGGATTGCAATTCCGGGCGCGGTGGCGGCAAAACTCGTTTATCCCGATCGCAAAGTAGTAGCAGTCACGGGCGACGGCGGCTTTATGATGAATTGTCAGGAGTTAGAAACGGCTTTGCGTGTCGGTACTAATTTTGTGACGCTGATCTTTAATGACGGCGGTTACGGGTTAATTGAATGGAAGCAGCAAGATTATTTTGGTCATTCAGATTTCGTCAAATTTGGCAATCCAGACTTTGTGAAGTTTGCCGAAAGTATGGGTTTAAAAGGCTATCGAGTGGAAGCAGCTAGCGATTTAATTCCTATCCTGAAGGAAGCCCTGGCTCAAGATGTCCCCTGCGTGATTGACTGTCCAGTAGATTATCGGGAAAATGCCCGTTTCAGTCAATTATCTGGGGATCTGAGTTGCCATTTGTAAGAGTAGCTTAAATCAGGAGACGGCAGTGCCGTTTCCCTACTGCGATTATTTTGGGGTAGGGACACGGCATTGCCGTTTCCTCCATCGGCGTGTTGTTGATGGTTATATTCCAATACGGTTCACTTAACATATTTATGCCCCGGAGATCCCCCTAAATCCCCCTTAAGAAGGGGGACTTTGAGGGCATTCTGATCCCCCCCTTTTTAAGGGGGGTTAGGGGGGATCGTCTTAAGTAAACCGTATTGGGTTATATTCTTAGAGTGCGATTCCCTACGGGATAGCTGCGCTTCACGGGCTTTTTGACAAGTTGGGATTTAAGGGCGATCGCATGATTTAATCATACTGGTATGCTGAGTAATTAATTAATGAGTGGAATTAATCGCCAAATCACCCTTGACAGCAGGCACATTGCTAAACACTTGCCAGACACGCCACAAATGAGAAGACTGCTTAATAAAGGACGTGCTGCTCATATTTTTAACGATGAGGCTACTATGAATCAGGTAGCTCAAGCCATAATAGAAGATGGAGAATTTACAGGTACGATTCGGGGCTACGATCGTTATGGTATGTTTTTTGTTGAATCAATTGGTTATAGAGTTGACCCGGATGGTAGCCGTCTTTTACTTTATTACGGAGAGATAAAAGTTGATGCAGAAAACCGATACCACGTTACGCCTCGAAGTCGATTTAGTGAAGAATGACTGGGAGTTTACAGAGGTATGGATCGATCCAAATCTTTCACCGCCTTATCTGCTTTTGTTACTAAGTGACGCTGAGGGAAATTGTCGGATCTACGATCCGGCTGAGGGTTATAAAGTTGTGTTTTCTAGTCAGAGTTATGATGAAGCGCAGTATTGGCTTTTAGAGGATGAGTATGAACCCGTAGAAGGGCGGCTGAGTGTGTCGGAGTTAGTTTGAATAATTTATGTAGGGCGACTCCCTACGGGATAGTTGCGCTTTAAAATCTAGATCGCCTGTGTTAAAATTATGGAAGCTCAACCACGAGAAGTACAAAACTACCTGAAAGCCGACGGGACAAGTCCCTTTGAAGGATGGCTTGATTCCCTTCAAGATACTAAAACTGTATCTAAAATCAAGAAGCGACTGAGGCGAGTTGAGCTTGGCAATCTGGGAGATTATCGCTCAGTAGGATCGGGAGTTTATGAACTTAAAATGGATTATGGCTCAGGCTATCGGGTTTATTTTGGACAAGTCGGGTTAACAGTTGTGTTGCTGCTATGTGGAGGTGATAAAAGCACTCAAGAACGAGATATTAGCCAAGCTAAAAAATACTGGATAGATTATGAAAGAACTCAAAGTGCCAACAACTAGAAGCTACCATGAATACTTGATTTCTTCTTTAAAAACCCCCGAAAGTGCTGCTGGCTATATCGAGGCTATGTTGGAATTGGAGTCAGAAGGCCCCGAACCTGAATTGCTGCGAGCAGGACTTAAAGATGTGGTAGATGCTTATTTACAGATGAATGAGTTATCGCCGGGAGCTAAATTTATATATGAGAAGCTCGATCGGATGTTGTCTGAGAGTGGGGGTGAAGAAATTTATGCTTTGATAACTCTACTAGATGAACTGGGGTTGCAGTTAGCTGTCGCAGTAAAATAGGTAATTAATAAAGGATTTAGGAGCGATGGCGCTGGGAAATGAGGTGAAATAAAGAAGGGCGATCGCTCTTTTTCAGAAAATAGGGGGAGAAAGGGCGATTGCCTTTCCATAAAGACAGTAGTATCAACTGAAAAGCCAAGCTAGCTGGTTATTTCTTTTATTCAAACAGAACGCATTTATAGCCAGTCTGCGCTTTGACTTCATCTTTGAAACGCCATATATCAGTATTAAGACGTGCTAAATCACCTTCTGTAATTCCTTTGACATAGACACAGTTTTTATCAGCCCAAAGCTCATATCCTGTCTTACTTTTACCAAGAAAAGTTCGAGGGGCTGTTGATCCCGAAGTTGAGGGAGAAGAAACAACTGAGGGTGAATTAGTAGAAGTAGGTTTGTACATAACCGACACGAAGAGTAATAAAACAACAACTGCTGCACAAAAAGCACCAGTCATCTGATTGACTGCTTTTGTGTTATCAATGAACTGCCCTTCTTTGAAAACCAAATATTTGTTCCAAACTTGCTGTTTAGGATTCTTGGAATTAATTTGAGAAATTCTAGCCGAAACAAATTTTTCTAAGTGGATGTTATTTAGTATTCTCAAAACCTCATTTAAGCAGGTTTGGGAATCTAAAGTTATGTCAGACTTCAGCTTTAACCAGAGCATTACGCCATACTGAATTTCAGCATCTACATGAACTTCATAAACAGCAAGGGCTTGTTGAATCAAGATAGCAATCGCACCTAAGTCTCCGTTCCTTGCTATTTCTTGAAAACCATCTAATTCTCTCAAATTTTGTGTTGCTTGAGTGACTGTTTTTTGTTTAATAGTGGTAGAACTTTTAGTGGTGAGATGAAACTTTGATTTTGCTTCTTTCACTAAATCATTAGAGCCGAGCAATTTGCCTAGAGATTGAATGTTTGCAAGATGTTCCCCTGGCAATTTTGTCGCAACAGAACAACCTAAAATCAATATAATAATTGCCCAAGACCAATTATTTATGAACACAAGGAACATAAATACCATAAAAAAAGCAAGGAATATTGCCCTTACTAGGTTAAAATCTCCAAGCGTGTTATTCTGCTTGTTTAAATTAACATTATTATTTTGTTTTGCTGTTTGCGTTTGTGCCACCAACTCAAACTCTCTATTCCAAGCCGGGAAATCCTCACCCGCCTGCTGCCCGTAAACCTTCACAGAAGCGATCGCCCCCGCCTTCAAATTCGTCAACTCCCTGCGGACAATCCTAACAGCCGCTTCCTCATCGGGAACCCGATCGCCCTCCAGCATCACCTGTAAACAACCATCTTGCAAACTCGCAGTCGCACTAATCCCCTTATTCTGTAACGGCAGATTTAACAGAGAGGCGAT
>PVWI01000096.1 GCA_003003725.1 filamentous cyanobacterium Phorm 6
AAGAAGGAAGAAGGAAGAAGGAAGAAGGAAGAAGGAAGAAGGAAGAAGGAAGAAGGAAGAAGGAAGAAGGAAGAAGCCATTGATGCAGGAATAACGCTCGTTCCTAGGCTCTGCCTGGGAACGGCCGCTCCGCGAGGCTCTGCCTCCTCAAACGGGAGGCAGAGCCTCCATAAGAGCATTCCCAGGCAGAGCCTGGGAACGAGCTTAAGAGCCTGGAAGCCAAAAACTACCAGCCAAAAGCCGAGTAAAACTCGCCTTTAGCAGCCCGATCGCCCTCTGCTTCAGATGCCGCTGCATCCGCATCCGGTTCCACGCGAATTTCGGTGCAAAAAGTCGCAGTGCTGGGGCCGCCAAAGCGCTTCACCGTACTCGTCCGCATCCGCACGTTCGGATTAGGGAACCAGAAACGCTCGATCGAACTCATCGTCTCGTATTCGGTAATCAGCAGCAGCGCATCGTCATCATCCATCTCAAAACGGCCAGCCACCGGCGCCGTTTCCGCATAGCCCCGTTCCCGCAACATCAAACCCTGGCGCGGATTTTCAGGATCGGGGACGATCGCGAACACCGTAGAGCCCTGATGATTCTCCTCATCCTTATCCCACGCCATCGTGCCGTGCCAAGTCACAAACGCTCCCCCAGCAGCCCGACTAGGCTCAACTTCGTGCATCTGGCAAATTTCGGCCACTCGTGCGTCATCCGCACCCAGCGCCGTTACCTGAATATTTGAATCTCCAATCTCCGCTTGGCGGAAAGCGAGATGGTGAGTGCTGCGTTGCGATCGCCACTCCCCAGCACTGTTCTGAAAAAACTCCATTGCATCCATACAAACTAGCTCCTTTGGCTTAGGCTTCCCGGTTTTTACCCCTGTTTTATGATAAAGCTCCCCCCACTTAGATGTACTTTTGCGGCACAAATTAGTTTCAAAATGTGTACCTTGGACATATTGTCAAGCGAATGTTATGATAGTTTACAATGTAGGGATACAGAACATCCTGGGAAACGTTATTTCGATCGGCATCATGTAACAAAGAACCAACTGGAGGAGCGACTTATGGATATGTCTACAACCAGCCTCAGCATGGAACAGCAGTTCAAACTGGAAGTGCTGCGCGAACAAGTCAAAAGCTTAAGCCAAGACCAAGCTCAGGAATACTTGCTCGAAGTGATGCGACAAAACATGGTCAAAGAAAACCTGTTAAAGTATTGGATGAAGAAAATGTGAACTCTTCGATAATTTCTTCAGAAGAATCAGCGACTTGTATCGGCAAAAAGTGCGATCGAGATTTTAAACATAAAAACCAGAATTCCGGTGCCTTGGAGACACCGGAATTCTCCAGTTATACAATTAATTTATAAAAATTCGCGCTACTCTAAAATTGGTTTGTAGTGCGGACTTCAGTCCGCTTCGTAGTGCGGACTGAAGTCCGCACTACGAACCTTTTTTGTTACGATCGTCGATCGGACATGATATAATACCAATTATTGAAAATCATGCAACTGTCTTCCGTAGGGTGTGTCGCCATTAAAAATCTCTGAATCAAAATTGATTTTCGAGCTAGCGATGCACCCTAGGAATGCTCAGGTGCGTCGCCAGCTCAATTTTCAAGAGAATTTAGAGATTAAAAATCGTGGCGAACCCTACGGACACCCCCGCAAACTACCGCAAATCAACCAAAACGACCACTAACATAATCCATAGTAGACTCTTCCTTCGGATTTTGGAAAATCACCTCAGTCTTGTCACACTCGACAAGATAACCAAACCGCTTCCCATCGTCAGAAAGTTTCGCATTGAAAAAAGCAGTCAAGTCAGAAACCCGAGAAGCCTGCTGCATATTGTGAGTCACAATCACAATCGTATACTTCTCCTTCAGTTCGCGCATCAACTCCTCAATCTTAATCGTCGAAATCGGGTCAAGAGAAGCGCAAGGTTCATCCATTAATACTACATCAGGATTAATCGCGATCGCCCTAGCAATACACAAACGCTGCTGCTGGCCACCCGAAAGAGAAAAACCGCTTTGCTTCAACTTATCCTTCACCTCATCCCACAAATAAGCTTGGCTGAGCGACTTTTCCACCAGCTCATCCATATCTCCCTTATAATTGTTTACCCTCGCACCGTAAGCAATATTGTCATAAATCGACTTCGGGAAAGGATTCGGCTTTTGAAACACCATCCCAATCTTGCGGCGCACCTCCACAGCATCAATATCAGGATCATAAAGATTTTGACCGTGATAATCAATCCGGCCCTCTAAACGAAAACTGCTAATTAAATCGTTGAGGCGGTTAAAACATCGCAAAATCGTACTTTTACCGCAACCAGAAGGCCCGATTAAAGCAGTAATCTGATTTTTGGGAATCTCCATACAAACATTTTTTACTGCGTGAAACGCGCCGTAAAAAATATTGATATTCTCAGTCCGTAAAACAGTTTCCGTTTGCTTGTCCAAATCCATCATACAGTTAATACTCCAATCGATTTTTACAACCTAAGTGGAAGGGGAGAGTCGGAGAGTCGGAGAGTGGGAGAGTCGGAGAGTGGCATAATTGGAAAAATCTTCCTTCTTCCTTCTTCCTTCTTCCTTACTTCCTTCTTCCTTCTTCCTTCTTCCTTACTTCCTTCTTCCTTCTTCCTTCTTCCTTCTTCCTTCTTCCTTCTTCCTTCTTCCTTCTTCCTTCAATAAACTTTTTGGCGAGTAGCCCAGCGAGAAAGAATACTCGTCAGCAAAACCATAAGCACCAAAATCAAAGATGCAGCCCAAGCCAATTCTTTCTGTGCCTTAAAAGGAACCGTTGCAAAGTTGTACACCAAAACCGAAAGACTCGGAGTTGGCTCATCAAATCCTGCCGGCCAAAAAGGCGAATTCAGCGCCGTAAAAATCAAAGGAGCAGTTTCTCCAGCAGCGCGGGCAATTGCCAGAGTCACACCAGTTAAAATAGCCGGAATAGCCGCAGGCAAAACCACCTGCAAAACCGTTTGATAATTAGATGCACCCACACCAACAGATGCCCATCTGATATCTTGAGGGACGATTTGTAGAGCTTCGTCAGTAGTTCGGACAATCGTCGGCAACATCAGCACAGCCAGCGCCGCACCCCCTGCAATTGCCGAAAAACCTCCCATATTGACCACAAACAAACCGTAAGCAAATACCCCCGCAATAATCGAAGGCACACCGCTGAGCACATTAGTTGCAAAGCGCACCCAGCGAGCGATTTGGCCGCTGCTGAATTCCGACAAATAAACGGCGGCCAACACACCAAAAGGAACAGCAATTATAGAAGCAATTCCTACGGTCATTAAAGTACCGAGAATGGCATTGGCGATACCGCCTCCCGACAGTCCCGGCGCGGGTGGCAGCTTGGTGAACAAGTCTAAATTTAGGCGATTAAAACCTTGGACTGTCACGTAGGAAAGCACTGCAAATAAAGGCAGCAGAGTGATAGCCATACAAGCTCCAGCCAGTACAGTCATCGCCAGATTGAACAGCGATTGCGGGCTGTTTTTAACTTTCTTCAAACTGCCTGTTTTCGATCCAAAAGGATTCTCATCCGAGACGCTCTTTGACATAAAATAAAACTATGTAGGAAATTGTGCCAAACTTCTAGTTGTACTTTGCTCTTACTTGAGAAACAATCCACTCTGCCAAAACATTAACAATCAGTGTCATAATAAACAGAATTAGCCCGGTGTACATCAGAGCCGACACTTGCAATCCTGAAGCTTCGGCAAATTGATTTGCCATCAGAGAAGCAATAGTATTTGCAGGAGCTAGCACAGAAGCACTTAACTGATTGGAATTACCAATTAACAGTGTTGCGGCCATTGTTTCTCCCATCGCGCGGCCCAGGCCGAGCATAATTGCGCCGACAATGCCGGAAAAAGCCGCCGGTACGAGCACTCTAAAAATTGTTGTCCAGCGAGTTGCTCCTAAACCTAGAGATGCTTGCCGCAATTCGGGCGGAAGGCTTGCTAAAGAGTCGCGGGAGATGGCAGTAATAATGGGCAAAGTCATAATCCCCAAAATTACTCCGGCGGGTAACATTCCTGGACCAACTGGCGATGTGCTAAAAATCGGCAGCCATCCGAAGTTACCGTGGAGAAACTTGCCGATGCTGGTAATAATGGGAATCAATACAGCAATTCCCCATAAACCGTAGACTACGCTGGGAATGGCGGCTAAAAGTTCTACTAAAAAAACCAAAGCTGTTCGCACTGGCAGCGGCAAAAAATCTTCGCTCAAAAAGATGGCAGTCCCTACTCCTAATGGTACTGCAATTAGGAGCGCGATCGCCGAACTGACGATCGTCCCGTAAATCATCGGCAGCGCACCGTACTCTTCTTTAACCGGATTCCAATCACTGCTAAACAGAAAGCCCAAACCGTACTGTTGAATCGCTGGTAAAGCTCTGTAAGCAACGGTTAGCGCGATTACCAGCAAAATTACGCCAACTCCGATTCCCAAAATCCGAGTCAGCCAGATAAAGCCTTGGTCTAAGGACTTTTCTGTTTGAGAGCGGGAACGTTTCTCTGATTGAGCGATGTTACTATCTGAAGTCATAGACAAAAATTCCAAATATATAGTAGCGGAAAATAGTCTGTTTCGGAAAAAGCTAGAAAGAAGCAGAAAGAAAGACCATAAATAAAATCAAAGAGGGGCGGGTTTATTAATCCCCTGAATTTTCAACAAATATTTTTGGTAAAACCCGCCCCTACAGAAATATCTCTCTTTTTTTCTTCCTTCTGCCTTCTTCCGTCTTCCTTCTGCCTTCTTCCTTCTGCCTTCTTCCGCCTTCCTTCTGCCTTCTTCCTTCTGCCTTCTTCCTTCTTCCCTCTTCCTTCAATTACTATTTACCAACCTCAATCTTGTAGTCGGGGCTGATGCCGTCGGCTGCCAAAGCAACTTTTTCTCTGACGTTTTGGGGCAGAGGAACGTAACCCAATTCTGCACTAACTTTTTGACCTTCGGTTAAGCCGTATTCAACCATTGCCTCAATTGCTTTAGCTTTGTTGGGGTCTGCAACTTTTTTGGGTACTAGCATCCAAGTGTAGGTGACAATTGGATAAGATTGAGCGCCTTCGGGGTCTTCGATAAATACTCGCAGGTTTTCCGGCAGGGGCGCAGTTGCTAAAGCTTGAGAAGCTGAATCGTCTGTAGGTACTACAAATGTGCCTGCTTTGTTTTGCAAAGATGCAAATTTGACGTTGTTGTTTTTGGCGTAGCCATATTCGATGTAGCCGATGCTGCCTGCTGTTTGCAGGAGTTGGCTGGTGACGCCTTCGTTGCCTTTTGCGCCTACGCCTGCGGGCCACTGTACTGTTTTGCCTTCGCCTACTGCTGTTTTCCAGTCGGGGCTGATGGCGCTGAGGTGTTTGGTGAAGATGGCGGTGGTGCCGCTACCGTCGGAACGGTGGACGACGGTGATGTTTTGGTCTGGCAATGTTACACCCGGATTGGCTGCGGCAATTTTGGGGTCGTTCCACTTGGTAATTTTACCGAGGAAGATTTCTGTGTAAACGTCTCTGGGCAGTTTGAGTTCGGGTACTTCTGGCAGGTTGTAGCCGATGACGATGCTGCCGGCTGTCATGGGTAGCAAAATCACGCCTTTGTCTGCTGGAACTTTGGCTATTTCGTCGTCTTTCATGCCGGTGTCGCTGGCCCCAAAGTCTACTGTGCCTTTGGTAAATTGTTCGACTCCGGCGCCGCTGCCTACTGATTGATAGTTAATTTGTACTTTGGGGTTGATTTTGTTGAAGTCTTGAAACCAACGCTGATATAGGGGGGCGGGGAAGGATGCGCCTGCTGCGGTTATGGCTACGTCTGAGGTTAGGGCGAGTTTGCTGTTGGCGGCAGTGCCTGCAACGGGGGATGCTGCTGTGTCGCCGGGGCTGCTGCTGGTTGTGCTGCCGCCGCAAGCTGCTAAACTGAGGACGATCGCCGCAGCGGAAATTGCTGTTGTCGCACGATTCGGATTAATCAGGTTCAGACGAAAAAGCATAGGTATACAAAATCTGCGATCGTTATAGGTGTGTCCCGCATCAGCATAGCGTGCAAAAGTAAAGCTTTGGTTAAGAATCTTTACAGTTGAGCGCAAGTTAATATTAATTAATATTAATCACTTAAAATGATTGATGAGCTTGACAATTGTGATTTTATAAGATAATGGCAAGATGAATTAATGCGGAAACAAGTATTCGATCGCCCTGGGAGCAAAAAATTCCCGATTAAATTATCACAACATCCAGGCTTGAGAACCATAAAACCATAGAATGGTGGTTGTTTTGACAAGGTGCTAGTATTAAGAACTTAAAAGCTGCCGGCACTCTAGCTGGCATCTGGCGAATACCTTCTTCCTTCAACATCTGCTATAATGCCTGCTCCTATTGAATTAATCTGGGCTTTTATTGGCTTGCTCCTGACGATAGGAGGCACTTTTTTGCCTGCATCTGTCACAATGCCGATCGGGTTGTGGGACGATCGCGGACTTCAGGCGTACTCTTTAGGTGTTACCTATCAAATTGGAGCAGTATTGCTAGTAGGCTGCATGGGGGGGAAAAATGCTGCGGCGCTCTCACAAATTGCGTATTTGGTATTAGGATTAACTTTGTGGCCAGTTTTTGCTCAAGGCGGTGGCATCGGCTATCTCAAAGAAGCAAGTTTTGGGTATTTGCTGGGTTTTGTGCCTGGTGCTTGGGTGTGTGGCTGGATGGCTTTCAAGGTGGCTTCGCGGCTGGAATCTATGGCTTTTAGTTGTTTGTGCGGTTTATTCACAGTTCACGCGATCGGCTTGATTTATCTAATTTTTACTTACTTGCTACCTTCAACCAAAAAAATATCTTTGTTTGATGAGATTCTTAAATATTCGGTGTATCCTCTGCCGGGACAATTGGCGGTAGTTTGTGCGATCGCAGTGCTGTCATTTACTTTGCGCCGCTTGATGTTTTATTAATTGCGAAGGAAGGAGGAAGAAGGAAGAAGGAAGAAGGAAGAAGGAAGGAGGAAGAAGGAAGAAGGAAGAGGTAACTGCTAATTGTGCAAAATAAGGTTATACTATCATTGCCCAACGGGAGAGTCATCGCGCTGCGGCTGGGATTGCTTTGATCCACTGCATTCTGCTCGCAATGACAAGTGAGATTGGAGTAAATTCTCTCATGCCCGATGCCCCATATTTTATTCCCCAATCCATGCGCTTTAAAAGAAATCCCTTGTTCTGGGTTGCTGCTATTATCAGTTTAGTTTTAGACCACTTGACTAAGT
The DNA here is from genome assembly GCA_003003725.1 of filamentous cyanobacterium Phorm 6. Classification (GTDB taxonomy): domain Bacteria; phylum Cyanobacteriota; class Cyanobacteriia; order Cyanobacteriales; family Microcoleaceae; genus Microcoleus. Next base: position 7,269 of record PVWI01000096.1, read on the forward strand.
TTTGGGTGGTGCAAAATTTTGACTTGACGATTCCTCCGCAGACTCAGCCGCTGTTACCTGGGATATTTCACTTCACTTATGTTGTTAATACCGGTGCAGCTTTTAGTTTGTTTAGCAATGGCGGGGCGATTTGGTTGCGCTGGCTGTCTTTGGGCGTTAGTGTGGGATTGATGGTGCTGGCTTGGTTCGGGCCGCGAATTAACCGCTGGGAACAAGCTGGCTACGGTTTGATTTTGGGTGGCGCACTGGGTAACGGAATCGATCGATTTGTTTTGGGCCACGTTATAGATTTTCTGGATTTTAGAATAATTCGGTTCCCGGTATTCAATCTGGCCGATGTGTTTATTAATGCTGGGATTATCTGTTTGCTGATTGCAACTTTTCACGGTGCACCGCCACCATCGAGAAACCGAGACGATCGCGATTCTATTTCAGAGTAACTCGGAAGCACGAAGTTCGGCAACGGATTGTGTAGCGGATGTAACGGATATAATAGCTAACTAATTGAAAGCACAGGGGATTTAAGCCCCCACCTTTAGGTGGATTGTTTTTATGCTGGGGCTTAAATCCCCTGTCTAAAAACTTCACTGTCAACTGTCAACTGTTAACTGTTAACGTAGGGTGCGTCAGGGGGGAGATTCTTAGTTTGTGCTTAAAATATTCTGCCCTGACGCACCCTACAATGGCTTAAAATGATACATGAACAGACTTATTGTTAACACTAAACTTGCTTGCCCGTGACTCCTAATCCTTTTGCCCAAGAACGCCTGCTATTTGCCCCAGCAACCCCCGATGCTGATGCTATTCCGACTATTTTTGCATTTCCCAACGAGTACACGGTTGGCATTACCAGCCTAGGCTATCAGATAGTGTGGGCAACTTTGGCTGTGCGATCGGATATTGAAGTCAGCCGTTTATTTACTGATATCCGCGAACAACTTCCGAGACATCCAGAATTACTGGGATTTTCCCTTTCTTGGGAACTCGATTATGTAAATATTCTGAATTTATTAGAATCTCTAGAAGTTCCGATTTGGGCATCAAAACGAACTGATAATCATCCAATTGTATTTGGTGGTGGCCCGGTGTTTACTGCGAATCCTGAACCGTTTGCAGATTTTTTTGATGTGATTTTGCTGGGAGATGGCGAAAATCTGATTGATAATTTTATTGATGCTTGTAAAGAAGTTCGTACCGCCGACAGACAAACTAAATTGCGCTATTTGGCGCAAGTTCCGGGGGTTTACGTTCCTAGTTTGTACGAAGTAACTTATCTGGATGCGACTGAGGGGATTAAATCGATTCAGTCTGTGGATTCTGAAATTCCCAGTATGGTGGAAAAACAGACGTATCGCGGCAATACTTTATCTGCTTCGACTGTGGTGACAGAAAAGGCGGCTTGGGAAAATATTTATATGGTGGAAGTGGTGCGGAGTTGTCCAGAAATGTGCCGTTTTTGTTTGGCTAGTTATCTGACTTTGCCTTTTAGAACTGCAAGTTTGGAGGGTTCGCTAATTCCGGCAATCGATCGCGGTTTAGCTGTGACTAATCGTTTGGGTTTGTTGGGTGCTTCTGTGACTCAACACCCGGAATTTGAACAGTTGCTGGAACATTTGAATCATCCGAAATACGACGGCGTGCGGCTTAGTCTTTCTTCGGTACGCACGAATACGGTGACAGTTAGGTTGGCCGAAATATTGACAAACCGCGATAGTAAATCTGTGACGATTGCGGTGGAAAGCGGGAGCGAACGTCTCCGCAAAATCGTTAACAAGAAACTCACAAATGAGGAAATTATCGAAGCTGCTATCAATGCTAAAGCTGGAGGTTTAAAAGGAATTAAACTCTACGGGATGGCGGGAATTCCCGGGGAAGAAATGGAGGATTTAGAAGCGACGGTGGCGATGATGCGGGCGATTAAAAAAGCTGTTCCGGGTTTGCGATTAACTTTTGGATGCAGCACTTTTGTCCCGAAATCTCACACTCCTTTCCAGTGGTTTGGAGTGAATAAAGATGCGGAGAAGAGACTGAAGTTTTTAGATAAAGAAATGCGGAAGATGGGGTTAGAATTTAGACCTGAAAGCTATAACTGGTCGGTCATTCAGGGTTTGCTATCGAAGGGCGACCGCAGGCTGTCAAAGCTATTAGAATTAGTCCGGCATTACGGTGATACTTTGGGCAGTTATCGGCGGGCTTTTAAGGAGTTGCGGGGACAGTTGCCGGAAATGGATTTTTATGTTTTTCAAGAGTGGGAATTGGATCGGGTTTTGCCTTGGAGTCATTTGAAAGGGCCGTTACCGGAAGCGACTTTGAAGAAGCATTTGGCTGAGGCGATGACTCATTTTAAGACGGAGGATTTGCAGTTGACGAGTTAGGAAAGAGGAGGCGAAAGTCTACACAAACGAATATCGGACGTATGGTTGAAACCGCGTCTACACAAACAAAGATCAGACGTATGGTTGAAACCGCGTCTACACAAACGAAGATCAGACGGCGGTTGAAACCGCGCCTACACAAACGATGTCCGCCTCCGCGGACTGAAGAAAATAACGTAATTTGAACCGCACGTCTTCAACCCGCGGAGGCGGGTTTTGTTTGTGTAGACGCGGTTTCCAACCGCCCGGTCTTCTGGACTTACAATAAAAGTTAAAAAATGCCTAAAAGTTTACCGTATCATGACTTTTTGATGGCGCGACTAAAAGACCCCTGTTTTGCGGCTGTCTATCTCGAAACTCATTTTGAATTAGATGAAGGCGAAGAACCTGATGAAGCATTAATCAGACTGGCTTTGGGCGATGTAGCCGAAGCTTTGGGTAAACCCAAAATGACTCCAGAAGAATATGAATTGCACTTGAAAAAGCTGGATGAATTGCTTTCGCAGCAAGGCAGCGATACGATTTATAATCTGGGAACTTGGCTGAATGCTTTGGGATTGAAACTAACTGTTGCTGTTTGTACTGATGCTGTTTGTACGGATACAGAGGATCATACTATAAATGCTGAAGCGCGATCGCAATTAACTGTCTAGCCAAACTATAATACAATTATGCCAGAAGTCCAACCCAAGGAAGTTCAGCGTTATGTCACCTCAGATGGCAGAGTACCTTTCGATGAGTGGTTTGATTCCTTCAAAGATGCGAATACTCAAGCTAAGATTGTATCTAGGCTAAAACGGGTTGTTAGCGGAAATTTGGGAGATTATCGTTCAGTTGGAGAAGGAGTTTGTGAACTCAAAATAGACTATGGCCCTGGTTTCCGAATCTATTTTGGGCAAGTAGGAACAACAATTGTGATTCTGCTGTGCGGTGGAGATAAAAGCACTCAAAACCGAGATATCCGCCAAGCAATAGAATACTGGACAAATTACAATAGGAGTTAAAACAATGGTTAAAAGTCTCCCTTATCATCCGTTTTTAATTGAATCTCTGAGAAAAAATCCGGCATTGTCAGCCGCATATATAACGGCGACTATAGAGGAAATAGACCCGGAACCTGAACTGCTGAAGCAGGCACTCACCGATATAGCAGAAGCTCTCGGTCAACCAAAAATGACTCCAGAAGAATATGAATTGCACTTAAAAAAACTTGATGAATTGCTGTCGCAGCAAGGAAGTGATACGATTTATAATCTGGGAACTTGGCTGAATGCTTTGGGATTGAAACTAACTGTTGCTGTTTGTACTGATACAGAGGATAATACTGCCAATGCTGAAATTCCAGCGGAATTAACTGTTTAGCACAATTCAAAAAATGCCCAATTTTAAATATTCGTCGCTGATTGATGCCACCGTTGAAACAGTCTGGAACTTTTACAAAAGACCGGATATTCTGCAACTTTTGACTCCGCCTTGGCAACCGGTGAAAATCATTCGCCGCGAAGGTGGACTTGGTGTCGGCGCTATATCAGAATTTCGCCTTTCGTTGGGGCCGATTCCGGTAAAATGGGTGGCGACTCACACTGAATGCGAAGAGTATCGCTTGTTTGTTGACGAACAAACTGAGGGGCCGATGGCACGTTGGACTCACCGACACGAGTTTACTACAGAAAATGACCATACCCGATTGACAGATGCGATCGCCTTTTCGATTCCGGGCGGCCCGATTGTCGATTTGCTGTTAGGTTGGTGGGTGGAAATACGGTTAACAGATATGTTTCGCTACCGCCACGAAGTCACAAAAAGAGAGTGCGAAAAAAATGCAAACAACGGCTGAATATTACTGTGCTTTCTGCGGCGAACCGAGTACAACTTTTGTTGATATCAGCGGCGGAATGGAGCAATCTTATATCGAAGATTGTCAAGTTTGCTGTCGCCCGAACGTTCTGTATGTCAGAATAGATGAAGATACGCTCGATATTGAAATAGACACAGACTATCAAGAATAAGTGATTATGAAAATGTAGGAATTAGATTTGTAGCTGATTTTGTAGGATTCATAAATTTTTCAGTGGCTGCTTCTACGAAAGCCTTAAAAATTCCAGAGTTTACCGAACATTTTGGCGACATTTCTGGATGCCATTGAATTGCTATCATCCAAGGGTGATTTTGATGCTCCATTGCTTCTACTAAAGTGTCAGATGCCTCGGCTACAATTCGCCAATCGGATGTTACTTTCCGCACTGCTTGATGATGCCAGGAAACAACTGTTGTGGAAGTTGTTCCCATGATTTTTGCTAGCCGACTGTTTGGCTCAATTTCAATGGTATGCTCGATCGCACGCGGGGGAATTCCCGATCCGTGACTAACCTCCATACCGTAAGCATCCGGTACGTGAATCACCAAACTGCCACCGCTAGCTACGTTCAGGATTTGCATTCCGCGACAAATCCCCAACACAGGTATGTCGGCCTTGAAAGCTAGCTTGGCTAAGCTTAATTCAAAGTTATCACGTTCTGCATCGATCGCGTAAACTGTGCGATCGAGCAAACCGCCATAAAGTTCTGGATTGATATCTCCACCACCGGAAAAAATTAAACCGTCTACCGCATCAAAAATACTAGCCGGATTTAATTGATTAGGCGGCAGTAAAATCGGGATGCCGCCAGCCGCTTGCACTGCATCAATATAAGATCCATTTAAGCGATATTCGCCTGCTTGACAGCGGTTATATGTTGTGATACCAATAATCGGAAATTTTTTCATTTTGTGGAACAGGGCGGAAAGCCTATTTCTAAATTTTGTGGAACAGGCCGGAAAGCCTGTTTCTTGTATGATTATTTTTGATTAAATCCTAGAATAAACTGCTACCAATCAACAATTCTGTCTAATTGGTAACAGTTTTAAGATCATTTTCCGGCAACGACTTGCGGGTGCACAGATAAGCGAGCGGCCCAAACAGAGGAACTAATGTTACAGCCCAAAATGCTGTATTATTCTGCATTCCTCGGCGCGCCATGTCGTCTGACAGCAATGCTGGAAATAACAGGGAAAGCATACAAAAATCCAAACTCATGACGTGGATAAAACGGCTGGTTTGCCACTGCTGAACAAAATTAGACCAATCGCCTTTTGTTAAACCGAAAGCAACTAAAGCAGCAGCACCTAATGTTAGGACAATGGCAGTAAAGCGAGAGTCTAATATCTTTAAAAAGATATTTTTTTTGCCTAGAAATTCGGGATTAGGTTCGCGCAGGGCTAAATAAGGCAGTAAGGCAAAAGCGCCGACGCCAAATGATAAGGTTGCAAATAACCATGCAGGTATTTTTTGTCCTCTCCCATCAGCATATAAGACGCAACTGTAGATGAGTGGCCAAATTCCCATGATGTTGAACAAGGCGACAATTAGAGGGTTAATGTCTGCTACTTGGCCGGTGGCAAGATTGGTAATTAGTGCGATCGTTTCTGGGCTGTCGGGCGGTGCAAATACAAAAGCGTAGGTGCTGAATGCAATCCAAAGTAGCCAAAATCCAATTTTTCTAAACATAAGTGTGTGGCTCAATACTTCTTCTACTATAATGGGTAAGGTGCGGATTGCGCACCCTACATTTACTGACTTATTTCTGAGTGCTGTTGGTAAATGTTTGCATGAATTTGCGATCGATCCAATCTTTCCAGTACCATAGTAACGGTGATTCCCACATAAAATTACCACGAGAGGCGATCGCACTTTTATTCCCAGTACCGATTAAGGCTAAATATTGTGACTGTGGTGCAAAGGGTTTCAGCGGTTTTTGCAATAAAAAATGCTGCAAGTTTTCAAACAGCGGTTTGCCCTGACGCACGGCAAAAACGCCTGCTTTGGGACGGGGATAATTAACCATTGCCGCGATGTCTCCAGCCGCAAATACGTTGGGGTGAGAGACTGATTGTAAGCAATCGTTGACTTGCATAAAACCGTTGGAGTCGGTGGCTAAACCGGATTCTGCAATCCAATGGGCTGCGGATGCTTGTGTTACCCAAAAAATGCGATCGCACTCAACTTTCAAACCAGATTCACAACAAATTTGGTAAACTGTAGGAAATTCGGAATTAGTTCCCTTATCAATCTTTTCGATTGCACAAACTTTTTCGTTTAAATGCAATTGAATGCCGCGATTGATGATAATTTTTTGCAGCCGCCGGCGCACCCGCTGATTGTGTCCAGACATCAATTGTACACCGCTATGAAACAAGTGAATTTCTAATCCCTCATCCTGCTTAAACTTTCCTCTATCCTTTAAAATCCATCCGCTAAATCCGTTACAAAATCCGCTGCCGAACTTTCCTCTTCCTTCTTCCTTCTTCCTTCTTCCTTCTTCCTTCGCCATACGAGATTGCATATTTAATGCCAATTCTACGCCGCCTGCACCGCCGCCAACAATAGCAATTCGTAGGGGTTTTTCAGGATAATTTTCCCTTTGATTAATTAACTGATTCCAGTTAGCTAAAAACTCCGGTACGGGTTTGGCTGCAATTGCATATTCTGCGGCACCGGGTACGGATAGAGTTGCGGGAGTGCTGCCAATATCGATCGAAAGCAAGTCAAAATTAACTGGAGGGCGATTTTGACAAATGACGCAATTTTTGCTAAAGTCGATCGCGATCGCCCGATCGATAAATATCTGACACTGGGCAAATTCCGCCAGCGATCGCAAATCAATGTGACATTCATCATAACCGTAGAACCCCGCAACGTGTCCGGGAAGCATCCCGGAATATGGTGCGTACAGGACATCGCTAATCAGAGTCAAACGCACTCCTAGCAATGGTTTCATGGCGAACATTTTCAATACGATAGCATGACTATGACCGCCGCCAATTAAAACTAAATCTTGTGGCATGGATATTTTGTGTATCAAATATTGTAGGCTAAAGTGCGATCGTAAAGATCGATCGAGCAATTTCCATCAACCAATTCGGAAACCAGCGCAAATGGCTGTAGACTGTAGAACGAGTAAATGTTATCACCAAATTATGCCAGGGTGTGTTTAAATAGCTAACTCACCATTCAACATTATGACATTACGCATCATTCCTCGCGCTTGGCTGCGATCGATTAAAACTCTTTTCCCGCTGCTGTTTGCTCTATCATTCATTATAGTATTGCTGGCGAACAACTTATTTATGCCCGCGCTAGCCCAACAACCCCGTCAAGAAATTCGCGGAGTTTGGATGACAACAAACGACAAAGACATCCTCAGAGATAGACGCAAAGTAGCAGATGCTGTGAGTAAACTCAAACAGTTAAATTTTAACACAATTTATCCCGTAGTTTGGAACTCTGGTTATGCAATGTATCCGAGCCCAGTCGCCCAACAAAGAGACATTCAACCCTTTGTTTATAGAGGGTTAGACGGACAAGATATGCTGGGAGATTTAATCGCTCAAGCTCACCGCCAAGGCTTGCTAGTAATCCCTTGGTTTGAGTTTGGCTTTATGACACCTCCCACCTCAGAATTAGCATTAAACAATCCCGAATGGCTGACACAAAAACAGGACGGTAGCCAAACATCAAACGGCGCCGGCGGCGAAGTAGTTTGGCTCAATCCCTTTCATCCAGAAGTGCAGAAATTCATCACCGAACTCGTACTAGAAATCACCACTCAATACAACGCCGACGGCATTCAATTTGACGATCACATGAGTTTACCGTCCGAATTTGGTTATGACAAATATACAGTTGCTTTGTATACCAAAGAAACAAAAAAAGCTCCTCCAACCGACTCTCAAGACGCAGCATGGGTGAAGTGGCGAGCTGATAAAATCACGGCTTTTATGTCAAAACTAAATCAAGAAGTCAAAGCAGTCAAACCTCATGCAATTTTCTCAATTTCTCCCAATTACTACGAATTTGCTTACAAATATCACCTGCAAGATTGGCTGAATTGGGTGCGTTTCGATATTGCCGACGAACTAATCGTGCAAGTGTACCGTCCGAATTTAGAATCATTTGTAGACAAGATTAGCCGTCCAGAAATGGAAGAAGCAAAGCAAAAAATTCCGACGGGAGTTGGGATTATGACAGGTTTAAGAAATCGCCCAGTAGCGATGCAGCAAATCAAATCTCAGGTTCGGGCCGTCCAAGAATACGGCTTAGGTGCTGCTTTCTTCTACTACGAAAGCTTGTGGGAAGATGCACCCGAACCAATTGCCGATCGAGTTTCTCAATTTAGTGCTTTATTCCCGTCTTCTGCATTCCGAACAGCCCTACAAATACCGAGACGCGCTGCGACTTTCCCTCCGCCGCCGCCACCGAAACCAGACCCGAAAGCTAAGCCAAATCAACCGGGAAATAACAGCAAACCTTCGCCCACACCAGCTACATCCAAGAAGTAAAAAGTAGGGTGTGCACTGCGCACCTTACCACAATATCAATCATTAGTATTCAATAAAAATGCCAACTAACCAAAAAATTTTACTACCAAAAATGGGATGCGGCACTTGGGCTTGGGGCAACAGATTGCTTTGGGGCTATGATGAAAGTATGGACGATGAATTGCAAGCCGTTTTCAATCTTTGTGTTAGTAATGGTGTGACTTTATTTGATACTGGTGATTCTTACGGAACTGGGAAATTCAATGGACGCAGTGAGCAACTTTTGGGGCAGTTTTCTCAACAATATGAAGGTGCAAATAAAGATAGTATTTGCATTGCGACAAAACTGGCTGCTTATCCTTGGAGACTGACGCGAAAATCAATGATATCGGCGGGGAAATCGTCTGCGGAACGCCTCGGTAAAAATGTAGATTTGGTGCAAATGCACTGGTCTACAGCTAACTACGCTCCTTGGCAAGAAAGCGCGCTTTTAGACGGTCTAGGCGACCTTTACGAGCAAGGATTGGTGAAGGGTGTGGGCTTGTCTAATTACGGGCCGAAACGGCTGAAATGGGTGCATCGTAAATTTGGCGATCGCCAAATTCCAATTATTACATTGCAAGTGCAATATTCGCTACTTTCTACCTATCCAGTTACTGAACTTGGTCTTAAAGAAGTTTGTGACGAACTGGGAATAAAATTGATTGCTTATAGTCCTCTAGCCTTGGGATTGTTGACTGGAAAATACTCAGAGAATGGCGTATTACCTAAAGGTATCCGAGGTTTGGCGTGTAAACAGTTATTGCCGGGAATGCGATCGCTTTTGGAATGTTTGCGAGAAATAGCGGCATTCAGAAACAAGACTGTTTCACAAGTGGCAATCAACTGGTGTATCTGCAAAGAAACCATGCCGATTCCTGGGGCGAAATCAGAGGTTCAGGCGGCAGATAATATTGGTGCTTTGGGGTGGGAGTTGGACTGCGGTGAGATTGCAGAATTGGATAAAGCGGCGGCGAGGGTAGATAAGAAGATGGTGCAAAATATCTTTCAAACCAAGTGATATCAATTCCGGCTACGCCGGAATGATATAGAGGAGACGGCAGTGCCGTTTTCCTACAATTCGGTAGGGAAACGGCACTGCCGTCTCCTCCGTCTCCTCCGTTTATATCATTCCGAAGTCTGATAGAGATACATTGTTCCGGGATGCAAAAGTTACCCTGATTTTTTCCTATTTTATTTGTTTAAGTAAGTAATGTTGCTAGATATTATGCTAAAATACCTAAAGCCTTTATGTATGTATTTATTAATCAATCTACCTTCGGTATGATTATGTTTTTGTTCATAAAACTTCCAATTCCCCAGAATTTGTAATATTTAACTCCAACATTCCATCACCTCCTTTATTCGGGACTAACCCCATAACTTTAATCTTTTTATTCTGGAGTTCCAGCACATTGGCAGCACCCGGAACTTGATTGAGAATTTGTGGGGATACTACCACCCGGTAAACTCGATTGTCTTCTCCTATTAAAGTTAACCAAACTGTTTCAGCATTCGGGCGCTTCCAACCATTGACTCGACCTCGGACCGCAGTCTCTGTATTAATGACTCTTGAGGGAACTGTACCCGAAGCAGTTGCACAAAAGAAACTAACGGGGTTTTTCCTAAAATCAGAACAGCCTAAAACTTCTTCGGTTCTTCGGATAATTTCCATGAAAGCCGTATAGTTTGGCTCTAAACCTGCGCCATAGTTGGCTTTTTTTTGAAAGTCTTTAGGGGCGTTCAGCAAAACTGTTTGGATTGCTTTTGTGTCTGATTCTGAAAGCTCTGGAGAGAGATATACTCCTGAACCCGGAATGTCTCGACTCAGGTGGATGATGCGGATATCGCGATCGTTTTTGACTGTATCTCCTAAAGCCCCCGCACCCAAATCGGCTTTTCTCGTCCTCACCATTTCCCGAATTTCCTGCCCTCGGTGGCCCATATCTACCGTTAGCGTTTTTCCATACAAATCGTAAACGGGCATATAAAAACTCGATGCTGAGTTGAACCCGCCCAAGGCAATTACGGTGCTTGGTGTTATGTCATTGAGAGATTGAATTGGGCTGTCCGCTCTGACGTACAATGCAGACTGATAATAAGGCGGATTTTCAGGAAACATTAAAGCGGCAAACCTATAACCATTATCTTTTGCAGCAACAGAAATGATCGGAGACAGGGTAAAGGCAATATCCCACTGTTTCTTAGCTATTCGATTCTTAGCTTCTTGGTAAGCTAGATTCTGGTCACCATCGATCGCCAAGTCTACTTTTTTACCTAGAAAAAATTCAATAAAATTACTGGGAATTAACTCTTTTCGTAAATAATCTGCTAGGTCGCCGTTGTATTTTGGATCGCTTAACGTTCCAATTGTTAAGGCTTTGGCTTGTACTTTCGGTTTCCACAAGTAGGGAAGCGCTCGCATCGCGATTCCTAAAACAACCAGGGAAACAACAGAAGCAATCAGGGATTTTATAACTTTATAGCGATTGTTTAAGAGGGTGGACACGATGGGTACTCCTGGCTAGGGGTGGCGTAAGGATTCAGGTCTAAGATTGGGGAATCAGAGAAGGCATGAAAAAGTTACTCATATTGGGCAGAAGGTTCGGCTTTAGAGGTTTTTTTTAAATCGGAATGGCGATCGCGCCTTAATATTACCATAATAAGCACGAGAAAAAAAGAGGAGACGGCAGTGCTGTGTCCCTACAATTGATTGCAGTAGGGACACGGCACTGCCGTCTCCTCCATCTCCTCTAACCTAGAAATTGTTTTCAATTCCCACAAAACTTTTCTACACACCGTACAAACATTTCTACACCCATCCCCAAAGCTGTTTCATCAAAATCAAATCTGGGGTGATGATGCGGGTAAGCCAAGTTTTTCTCGGGGTTTGCTGAACCTAAAAAGAAATAGCAACCGGGAACTTCTTGCAAAAAGAATGACATATCTTCGCCGCCCATAGTTTGACATTCCGGCACTATTCCTGCTGGAGTTTCCACAACTGATTCTGCGACACTACGCACCAATTCAGCCATCTTGGCATCGTTGATTGTCGGCGGGTAATAGAAAGAATAATCGAATTTGTAATTGGCGCCATAACTTTGACAAATTCCGGCAATTACTTGCTCGATTCGCTTGTCAAAATAACCTTGATATGCTGGCTTGAAATAGCGTACAGTGCCACCAATTTGAGCGGTATCAGCGATGACGTTGTGGGCGTTGCCTGCGTGAAATTTACCGACGGTAACTACTGCGGAGTCGATCGGGTCAATGTTCCGCGCTACAATCGACTGCAAGGCATTGACAATTTGGGCTGCAACGACGATCGCATCTACAGTCTGATGAGGCATTGCACCGTGTCCGCCTTTGCCCAAAATCGTGCAGTCAAAAGTTTCTACAGCCGCCATCAGCGCGCCGCTGCGCACGCCTACAGTGCCTAAAGGTAGATTGTTCCACAAATGCAAGCCGACGATCGCATCAACATCGGGATTCTGCAAAACTCCCGCTTCAATCATCGGTTTTGCGCCGCCCGGGCCTTCTTCAGCCGGCTGGAAGATCATTTTTACTTTACCCGAAAAGCTGTGTTTGTGCTTGGCCAGATAGCAAGCTGTACCAAGGGCGATCGCAGTATGGCCATCATGACCACAAGCGTGCATAATTCCGTTATGCTGCGATCGATAATCTACCTCATTTTCCTCTTGAATCGGCAAAGCATCCAGATCAGCCCGAATTGCCAAAACAGGCCCCGGTTTGCCGCTGTCTATAGTTGCGACAATACCAGTCTTGGCAATATTAGTTTGATGCTCAATTCCCCATTCCTGCAACTTTTGCGAGACAAACTCCGCCGTTAAATTTTCCTCAAAACTCAACTCCGGCTTCTGGTGCAAAAGGCGACGCCATTCGACCAACTGCGGCTGCAAATTTCTAATTTCTAGCCGCAATTGAGATAAATCAACAGAAGTTAAATTTGGTAAAGTAGAAACCATATTACTTGTTAGTTGTTACTTGTTAGTTGTTACTTGTTATTTGTTTACTCGTTTTACTCCTTACCTGGGTCTACCTGAGAACCAGTTAAATAATTTGTAAAACTCTATCTTTTTATTCTCTGCGCTCTCTGCGGTTAAAATAAAATCTTAGTTTTTTAACCACAGAGGGCGCAGAGTACGCAGAGAAAGAAAGTAATTAGAATACGGTCATTTAGCTGTCTGAGGAACTAAATTAACCCCCGGAAGTAACCGCTCTAAATCTAATTCTGAGGCTGCTTTAGCTAATTGAGTCAGGTCATTTGGATCGTCTAAATGTGGCAAAATACCTAACACAGGCATTTGAGTTAGGGATTGGATCAAATCAACCGGTGCGAGATCGGCAATTTCTGATTCCGAATAAGCTTGAATGCAATTTAGCACAATACCTCTAAGCTTAAAACCAGTGTGTCTGGCGAGAGCAACATTCGCTACAGCTTGCCCGATCGCACCTAACCTCACAGGTACCACCAAAACTCCCCTCAGCCGCCAATCCCGGGCAATATCAGCCACCGTCAATTCCCGCGTTACGGGCGAACCCAGCCCTCCCAAAGCTTCCACTAACACAAAATTCTTGCGCTCACAGAGGCTTTGCAGCGTCGTCCAGACTTTTTCCAGCTCGATATGTCTCCCCTCTTGTTCGGCAGAAATCGGCGGTGCTAGAGGCGCGCTAAAGTGCAGTGGATTGAGTTCTTCGGGGGATTGGTCGAGGGCAAACAAACGGGTGTATATTTCCCGATCGCCCGTTCCTGTTTGCAGCAGCTTCATAACTCCCAAACTGCGATCGGGAAAATACATTTGCCAATAAGCAGCCAGAGCACAGGTCAAAACAGTTTTGCCCGCGTCGGTATCAGTTCCAGTAATTAGCAGCGAATTCATTGGCAAATAGCTAGTAAGTAATTGTAATTAGCCTCAACTTTAGTCTAGGGGAATTTTGCCAGAAGTCTAGAGCGAAGGCGAGGGAGCGGGAGTTGGTGAAGGTTCCGGGGACGGCGCAGGAGTTGGTAATGGTTCCGGGGAGGGTGCGGGAGTTGGTGCGGGAGTTGGTGCGGGAGTTGGTGCGGGAGTTGGTGCGGGAGTTGGTGCGGGAGTTGGTGCGGGAGTTGGTGCGGGAGTTGGTGCGGGAGTTGGTGCGGGAGTTGGTGCGGGAGTTGGTGC
>PVWI01000402.1 GCA_003003725.1 filamentous cyanobacterium Phorm 6
TAGCAGAAGTAATTACCCTGATGGGCCAACGGCGCAGAAGTTGCTCTCTAAACGCAGCCATTCCACCAACCAATATCTATCAGCCACTAACAGACATCGCAAATTCCCCCACCTCAAGTGCATTCAGAGACGCGACAGGTATCTGCGTCTTTGTCGTGGAAAAATCCGTAGAAAAATTATCCTCGCACTCTGGTCCACATTCTCAATTGCAAGGAATCTTCACCGAAAGGGATCTTGTCAATTTGATTGCCTCGGGCAAAAACTTAAAAGGTGTCACCATCTCAGAAGTAATGAGGCAGCCTGCTGTAACTCTGACAAAATCCGAGACTCAAGACATTTTCAGCGCCCTAATTCTGCTGGGGCAACGAAGAATTAAGCATTTGCCAATATTGGATAGTCAAGGTCAACTCTTAGGAGTAATTACCCCGGAAAGCATTCGCCAAGCCATGCTGAAACCGGCAAATATCTTAAAAATGCGCCGCGTGAAAGAAGTAATGACCGCAAAAGTCATTCAAGCACCTCGCTCCGCGTCAGTTAGGAGTTTAGCCGAGTTGATGGCGCAGCACCGCGTTAGCTGCGTGGTAATTACCGAATCAACAGAATTATCGATGAATTTACCGTTCCCCATTCCAGTAGGTATAGTCACAGAACGGGATATTGTCGAATTTCAGGCTTTAGATATAGATTTGTCGCAGACGATCGCCCAAACTGTGATGAGTACCCCCTTATTTAGCCTCAAGCAAGAAGACTCGCTGTGGGTAGCTCATCAGGAAATGCACCAGCGTTTAGTCCGCAGGTTGGTAGTAACGGGGGAACAGGGAGAACTCCTGGGAATAGTTACTCAAACCAACATACTTCGCGTACTTGACCCGATGGAAATGTCCGGGGCGATCGACATTTTACACGCCAGCATCCAAGAACAGACTAGCGAGTTGCAAAAGGCGATCGCCGACCTCAGCTTGACTAATGCCCGACTAGAAAGCGAAATCGCTACCCGCCAGCAGGCAGAGGTGCGGCTACAATTGCTAGAATCTGCCGTAGTTAATGCTAACGATGCGATCGTGATTATGGATGATGGACACAGCAATATCTCCGATCCCACCATCATCTACGTCAACGAAGCTTTTACCCAAATGACCGGTTATCGGCCCGAAGAAATTATCGGGCAATCCCCCAGTTGTCTGCGTGGGCCCCACAGCGACGGCGCTCAAGTTGCCAAAATTCGGCGCGCTTTCTCTCGCCGAGAACCGCTGCGCTTGGAATTGATTAACTACCGCAAAGATGGTTCAACTTATTGGGTGGAACTCAACAGTGTGCCTGTTGCTGACGAGTTCGGAAACCTCACGCACTGGGTGTCTGTACAGCGGGATATTAGCGATCGCAAACGCATGGAACAAGCCTTTTTTGATGAAAAAGAACTCGCTCAGGTGACTCTACAATCGATCGGCGATGGCGTCATCACTACTGACAGCGACGGCTGCATTTCCACCCTCAATCCAGTTGCCGAAACACTCACGGGTTGGTCTACATTGGAAGCTAAAGGTTTGCCCCTCGCCAGCGTGCTGAGAATAGTTGACGAAACTACCCGGATGCCGATCGAAAATATCGCCGAAATCGCTTTGTCCGAAGGTCGAATTGTTGACCAAGGACACAACAGCTTGCTAATAGCCCGCAACAACCGCGAATTTGCGATCGACCACTGCGTCGCCCCCATCCACGCTAGCAGCGGCGAAATTGTCGGGGCCGTCGTTGTGTTCCGAGATGTCACGCAAGTGCGAACTCAAGCGCGGCAACTTACCTGGCAGGCAACTCATGACCCCCTGACGCAATTAGTCAACCGCCGGGAATTTGAGTACCAGCTAGAACACGCCCTACACGGCGCTCAAGGTTACGGGCAAGAACACGTGATGCTTTACCTGGATCTCGATCGCTTCAAAATAGTTAACGACACCTGCGGTCATGCGGCAGGGGACGAACTGCTGCGCCAAGTCAGCCAGCTATTTAAAAGCAATATCCACAAAACCGATATTTTGGCACGTCTGGGCGGCGATGAATTTGCTGTACTCCTGTATAACCGTCCCGTCGAACGAGGATTGAATGTTGCCGAAACCCTGCTGCGAAGCATTCAGGGATTCCGCTTTGCGTGGCAGGACAAAACTTTTTCGATCGGCGTCAGTATCGGTTTGGTAGCAATCAATCCCAAAACAGCCTCGACATCTACGATTTTGAGCGCGGCCGATATGGCCTGCTACGCTGCTAAAAATAAAGGTCGCAACCGGGTGCAGGTTTATCAAGCCGGCGATCAAGAATTAATCAAACAGCACGGCGAAACCGAGTGGGTGGTGCAAATTCATCAAGCTTTAGAAGAGAATCGCTTTTGCTTGTACTCTCAGCCGATCGTACCTTTGCTCAACTCTCCAACCACCGGAACCCACTGCGAAATCCTCCTGCGCCTCCAGCTTGCAAACGGTCAGTTAGTGTCGCCGATGGCGTTTATTCCGGCGGCAGAACGCTACAACTTGATGCACACGATCGACCGCTGGGTAATTCGTACTTTATTTAGCAATTTATCTAAAATTTTCACGGCAAATTTATTCGTCCAAAACCCCGGGGTAGACAGCGATAAAATAGTTACCTTCCCTGCTTGCTCTCTTTTGTCTAATCCGCAATCCTCATTTGGCAAATATCCCAACCTTTATTCAATCAACCTTTCTGGGGACAGCCTCAACGAAGAAAAGTTTATCGAGTTTATTCAGGAACAGTTTTCTATCCATCAAATACCGCCGCAAATAATTTGTTTTGAAATTACCGAAACCGTGGCGATCGGTAATCTCAGTAAGGCAGCAAGCTTGATTTGGCAACTCAAGGAACTAGGCTGCCAGTTTGCCTTGGACGACTTCGGCAGCGGAATGTCTTCCTTTGCTTACCTGAAAAATTTGCCTGTTGATTATCTCAAGATTGACGGCAATTTTATTAAGAATATTGCCGAAAATCCTATTGATATCGCAATGGTGGAAGCTATTACCAAAATCGCTCACGTCATGGGAATTAAAACTATTGCCGAGTATGTTGAAAATCAAAAAATTATGGATAAACTAAATGAACTTGGGGTAGATTACGCTCAAGGTTATCATTTAGGAAAGCCTCAACCTTGTAACTTCACATCTCCTATTTTAGAGGAAGTTTTGGGGGAGTTTCCTGTTAATTCTTTGGCTTTTGAAGCTAAGCTGGCTTGTTGAAGAGTTGACAGAAGGAAGAAGGAAGAAGGAAGAAGGAAGAAGGAAGAAGGAAGAAGGAAGAAGGAAGAAGGAAGAGGGAAGAGGGAAGAAGGAAGAGGGAAGAAGGAAGAGGGAGAATTGCCCAATTCCCAATTCCCAATTAAAACTGTCAACTGTCAACTGTCAACTGTCAACTGATAGCAGCTTCAATGTACTGACTGTCTAACAGAAAAGCACCTTTTTCAAAGCGAATGCCCCAATAATTGCCGGGACGCCGATCGATCACAATACCTTCATCATCGATCGCAATTACACTCGCAGGCCGCAGCACCGGCATCGGTTCGGCAGTTTTGACGTAGGGCGGCATCGCCACAACTCGTACTTTTTGGCCGATTGTAAATTCTTTTTCCATGAGTTTTATTCCTGTTTGGCGAGCGGCATAACTTAAGCGTAACTGGGAGTGCGATCGCGATCGATGAAATTTCAGACAGTATCTTTCATGCGTTTAGCCAGCAAACAATCTTCAAAGCTAAAAGATTCTTCGTCTAAAAAGCTAGAGATTGCCATTTCAATCGTAGCTTCAAGAGAACATTCAAGTTCAGCGGACTTGGACAAGAGGGCAGCTTTTATATAGTCAGGCAAATTATCGACCAACTGATGAATAGCTTCGGTCGAAAGGTGTTGCTTGGTGATAGTTTGAGTCATAGTTCTCTGGGAATTTTAACGTTGTAGGGAGGGTTGCTGGCTTGGAGGATCAGGGTTTCTAATTCATATGATAACCCCGGTCTTTGCCATTGGTTGAGAGTGACGAAGGCAATCCTCACGTCGTCTGGATTGTAGCGATCGAGCCAGCCCCACAGAAAGGCTTTATGTCCGTTGCGAAGTCTGTCTCGCAAGTTTTTGGCTTTGCCAATGTAAAGCAGTCCTTCGGAGGAATGCCGAAATGCGTATAAACCTATTCTGGTAGGAATAGTACCAAAGTCGCGGCTGAGGGGTTGGCATTGCTCAAACGGGGTGAAGGCAAGGGTATCCAGAATTTGGCGGGCTTCTTGTTGGATAGAATCGGGCATGATGAGGAGCGATCGGACTTTGCTTGATTTTATATTGAAGATCGCCCATTAATTACCGATTTAAATAATCCTGCAACAATTTCCGGCTCTCCTGAACTTATGGTTATAATTTTATCTAATCAGAGAAGCAAGCTAATACGCGATTTCTAAAATTATTAAAA
>PVWI01000097.1 GCA_003003725.1 filamentous cyanobacterium Phorm 6
ACCGAGAAGAACTAATTGGCAAAGCTTACCGCGACTTTTTGCCGAAAGAAGAAGCAGATATATATGAAGAAAAAAATCAATTAGTCTTTTTGGCAAATACGAGCATTGAAACCCAAGAAACTATCACAAGCCCAGCCGGAAATACCCAGTTTCTCTCCGTCAAAAAATCTACCTTTGTAGATGCCTCCGGCAGCAAAGTCCTCGTTTGCGCGATTCGAGAAATCACCAAGCGCGTGGAAATGGAAGAACAAATGCGGCAAACACTGGCAAAAGTAGAAAATTCCCAACGTTTGCTGCGGACAGTAATTGACGCCACCCCAGACTGCATCTTCGTCAAAAATCAAGACCGCCGCTACGCCCTAGTCAATGCAGGTTTCGCCGCCGCCTTCGGCAAAACTCCAGCAGAAATTATCGGCAAAGATGATTTAGAACTTGGCATATCGGCCGATCGCATCTTCAGCAACACCCACGCCGAAACAGACTCCCAAAACCAAATCCAAAACTTCCGCGCCGACAACAAAACCGCGCCGGCCTTCAACGACTCCGCCACCTTAGCCGACGGCAAAATACACGTATTCGACACCCAGAAATTGCTGCTCAAAGATGCAGGAGGCAATACTATAGGAATGCTCGGCTTCGCCCGCGATATCACAGAAAGCCGCGAATCCCAACAGCAGCTACTGCGGCTCAAGGCCATCCTAGAAGCCACAACAGACTGGGTAGGGATGACAGACTCCCAGCAGCACACCATTTATCTCAACCGCGCGGCCAGGGAAATGTTAAAAGTTGGCGAGGACGCAAATCTAGCCGAAGTCAGCATTTCCGACCTGACATCGCCCAAAAGTGTCGATACTGTTATAAACGTCGCCATCCCCGCAGCTTATCGGGATGGAGTTTGGAGCGGCGAGACAATTTGGCAGACTTTAGAAGGCGAAGAAATACCAGTTTCTCAAGTAATTATTGCTCACAAATCTGAGAATGGAGAACTTGAATTTCTGTCAACGATCGCCCGCAACATCACCAACCGCAAGCGCGCGGAACAAGCCTTGCAGCAGAACTTGCAAATGCTCGACCTAGCCAGCGATGCTTTGATTATTCGAGAGCTAGACGGCACGATCGATTACTGGAACCAAGGCGCTGAGAAAATATACGGCTGGAAAAAGCAAGAAGCTTTAGGACAAGTTACTCACACTCTGTTCGATACGAGATTTACCCAACCTTTAGCATCAATTTTAGAACAGCTAGAACAGCAGAATTATTGGGAAGGAGAACTGATTCATAGCACCAATCACGACACTCAAATTACCGTATTCAGTCGCTGGACTTTGCAGCGCGACGAACAGGGAAAACCCAAGGCAATTTTAGAAATTAACAACGATATTACAGAGCGCAAGCTGGCTGAGATCGAAAACAAAAGATTGATTTCGCTTGTCGAAAGCAGCTCGGATTTTATCGGCATAGCAACAATGGAGGGAGAGCCAACATACATAAATGCCGCTGGAATTAAGCTCGCCGGATTGCAAAATATTGCAGAAGTCAAAAGCAAAAATATGTATGACTTCTTCACACCAGAAAACGCTAAGATTGTCAAAGAAGAGATATTGCCCGCCACTGTGCGAGACGGTTTTTGGCAGGGCGAATTCCAGTTTAGAAACTTTCAAACAGGCGAAAACATTCCCGTTGACTTCACCCTATTTACCGTCAAAAACCCAGAAACAGGCGAGGCGGTGGGCCTGGCCACAGTGACGCGCGACATTAGCGATCGCCAGCGGGCCCAAGAAATGCTGCGCGATCGCGAAAGACTGTTCCGAGCCATTTTTGACCAATCGTTCCAATTAGTCGGGCTGCTAGAACCCGACGGCACCGTTTTGGAAGCCAACCAAACAGCCATGACAGCCGCCGGACTCGGGCGCGAAGACTTGGTGGGCACGCAGTTTGCCGAGAATCTGTGGTGGCAGATTTCCCCAGAAGCCAAGCAAAAAGTCGAAGCTGCAGTCGCCACCGCCGCCGCCGGCGAATTTGTCCGCTACGAAGCCGACGTGCTGGTTGCTGGAGGTGCTGTGATGACTGTGGACTTCTCCCTAAAACCCATCAAAGACGACAACGGCAAAGTCGTGCTGCTGATTCCAGAAGCTCGCGACATCAGCGATCGCAAAGCTCTAGAACGAGAATTAGTTTTGCGTCAATCCCGCTTTGACGCATTCTTTACAGGCGCCCCGGCCGCCATGTTTATCTTTGACGACCAATTGCGCTTCGTGCAAGTCAACGAGAAATTAGCGGAAACCACCGGCTCGTCAGTTGCCGAACACCTCGGCAAAACTGTCAGTGAAGTGATACCCGAAATGGTCGATACTCTGCAGCCGATTTTGGAGAGCGTTCTGACAAACAACCAATCATTTTTAAACATTGAGGTATCGGGAACAACCGTCAATCAACCGGGTGTAATCCGAGATTGGCTGACTTCTTACTTTCCTTTGGCCGGAGAGGACGGCAAACCGATGGGTGTCGGCGGTGTGGCGATCGAAATTACCGATCGCAAAAAAGCAGAAGAAGAGCGCGATCGATTTTTTACCATTTCCCTAGACTTGGTTTGTATTATAGATTTTGAAGGCAAATTCAAGCGCCTCAATCCCGCTTGGGAAAACACGATCGGTTACACGCCAGAAGAACTCCAAGACCAATATTTTATCAATTTCGTCCATCCAGACGATCGCGAAAAAACCACAGCAGAAGCTGCAAAAATAGCCGGCGGCACCGAAACAAAGTCTTTTGAAAATCGGTATCGGTGCAAAGACGGTTCCTACAGGTGGCTGTCGTGGAAAGTGCGACCTGAAGCCGAACAAAAGCTCATGTATGCAGTCGCTCGCGACATTACCGAAAGCAAACAAACAATTACTCAACTGCAAGCAACAACAGCCCAATTAGCCAGTTCCGAAGACAAATTTAGAGGACAAAGCAATCTCTTGCAACTGTTAATTGACAGCATTAGCGACGGCATAGTTGCTGCCGACGAAAATGGCAATTTTGTTTTGTTCAACCCCGCAGCCGAAAATATCTTTGGCTTGGGTTCCACGGATACTCTCCCCGACGAGTGGTCGGGAAAATACGGCTTATTTTTACCAGATGGAGTCACTCCCTATCCCGCAGCCGAAATACCTTTAGCGCGCGCAATTAGAGGAGAATCAGTAGACGACGTAGATGTTTTCACCCGCCATGCAGCCCAGCCGGATGGCCTGTGGATAAAAGTTAGCGGCAGCCCGCTCAAAGACGAAACCGGAGCAATCAAAGGCGGTGTAGTGGTTTGCCGCAACGTCACCCAGGAAAGAGCTTCCCAGCAGCAGATGCAGCAGTTGGCCGAGACACAGGAACGCTTGCTGCAAGAACTCAAAACGCGGCAAAATGCCCTAGACGAATCTGCGATCGTCACCGAAACTGACCCCACAGGCATGATTACCTACGTCAACGACAGATTCATTGAAATATCCGGTTACAGCATGGGAGAACTCCTGCACCGCAACCACCGCATCATCAATTCCGGCTACCATCCCAAATCATTTTTTCCAGAAATGTGGGTGACAATTTCTCGCGGTTTGGTGTGGAAAGGGGAAATCAAAAACCGACGCAAAGATGGCTCGTTTTACTGGGTAGATTCGACGATCGCCCCCATCTTCGATACCAGTGGCACAATAATCAAATATATCGCCATCCGCTTTGACATCACCGAGCGCAAAGAGGCAGAAGAACGACTGGAAAAATTGGCCGCAGAACGCAAAGCTGAAGCTGATTCGATGACGCAGCAAGTCCTCAAATTGTTGGGAGAAATTAAAGGCGCGGCTCAAGGCGATTTGACAGTCAGGGCGGAAGTGACTAACGACGTTTTAGGTGCTGTCGCCGACTCTTTTAACTTCTTAATCGGTTCTCTGCGGAAGGTGGTAACGGGAATTCAAACTTTAGCCGAACAGGTAACATCTGCCACTGGCGAGTCAATTAACAATACCACTCAACTCACCCAACAGGCGGAAGTTCAAGCAACAAAAATATCTGCGATCATGCGGGAAATCGATCGCATTGTGAACTCGATCCGCGACGTGCGAGATGTTTCGGTGCGGGCTGAAACAGTCGCCCAGCAGTCTTCTCACACCGCAGAAGTCGGCGGTATGGCGGTCGATCGCGCTGTCGAAGGCATTAACGGG
Organism: filamentous cyanobacterium Phorm 6; assembly: GCA_003003725.1. Taxonomy (GTDB): domain Bacteria; phylum Cyanobacteriota; class Cyanobacteriia; order Cyanobacteriales; family Microcoleaceae; genus Microcoleus. The sequence goes on from PVWI01000097.1 coordinate 4,194, forward strand.
CTCCGATTGACGATCGCCTCTACCTCAAAAATGATGAAGCGTTTGGGCGAATCTTCGCAACAAATTGGCAAAATTGTCACTTCGATTTCTCAACTTGCTTCCCAAACGAATTTGTTAGCTCTCAATGCTACGATTGAAGCAGCCAGAGCCGGCGAACAAGGTTTGGGCTTTGCGGTTGTCGCCGAAGAAGTGCGGAAGTTGGCAGAGCGATCGGCCGGCGCTACTGAAGAAATCTCGGAAATTGTCGGTACAATTCAAGAAGAAATCAGCCGCGTGATGAAAGCAATGGAATCGGGAACGCTGGAGGTAGTCGAAGGCACAAAACTAGCCAGCGAAGCTAAAACTCACCTCAATGCTATCATCGAAGTTAGTCGAGAAATGAATGCTTTGGTGCAGAATATTACTCGCGCATCTGCCAAGCAAACTGTTTCCGCTGAGGAAATTTCTAACAGTATGCAGCAAGTCAACGAGATTGCGAATACAACTGCACAAAAGGGCTCGGATGTTAAGGCATCTTTAGATGATTTGTCCGGTTCTGTTGAAAAATTGCAAAAGTCTGTGGCAAATTTCCGCAGTTAGTTATTAGTCAAAGGTTTGTAGTGAGGACTTTAGTCCTTAGTCATTGGTCATTGGTCATTGGTCATTGATCATGTTAAATCCGGTTAAATACCACAATTCCGTAGGGGCGGGTTCACCAAAAATCTTTAATTCCCACCGACAATCTGCATAAACCCGCCCCCACCAACTAATGATATCATCTGCGATCGATTAAAAAAGGTTCGTAGTGCGGACTTCAGTCCGCTCTTATTGCGGACTAAAGTCCGCACTACGAACCCATTTTAGATCCGTCAATTGACCGGACAAGATATGACCGCTAACTAATGACTAATTTAATATGAATGACGATGATTTAAACGAATTAATAGATGCTTTTACCGCAGAAACCAGCGAGTTTCTTCAGTCAATGGAGACTCACCTGCTGGCGATGGAAGGCGCAGATTTGAAAGGGCGACAGGCTGCTGTTAAAGAAATGTTTCGGGCCGCTCACTCGATTAAAGGTGCGGGCTCGATGTTGGGCTTTCAAAACGTGTCGGCGGCGGCTCACACGCTGGAGGACTGTTTTGTCATTTTGCGCGATCGCACTGACTTGTCGGCCCTGGAACCGGTCACTGTAAGTGTTTTGCTGCAAGGGGTGGACATTCTCAAAAAGATTGCGACAGAAGCAATTCAACACTCGGATGTCATCACTCCCAATCAAACAGAAAACTTGGAGGCGATCGCCCAAATTCACGCCCAGTTCGAGCATCAGTACGGCAAGCCAGAACCTCCGCCAGTCCCCACAGTCAGCCAATCGCCAGCCCCCGAAACCCTGAAACTGATTTTTGAACACGAATTGCCACCAATCTTCAATCGCCTAGAAACTGAGCTTTCCCAAGCTTCTGAGGCAGATTTAGCAAAAAGCGTCACCGCCCTCAACCAGGTTTACTACCAACTCTCCGGCTTGGCTGGAATGCTGCAATTGCCGGATTTTGGGAAAGTCGCCGAACCCCTCAGAGATTTGATCGACTCAAAGGACTTGACTCTACAACGGTTGCAATCTGAGGGTTGGGCGATCGCCCAAAATTTGCAAACCGCACGCCAGCAGATATTAGACGGAAGGGCGATCGAACTCCCCCAAATCTCCCCCACACCCGCCGAAAACGCATCAGAAGTAGAAATATCCAAAACATCGGAAACCCCTCACTCATCGAATCCTCAACTCTCCCAAACTCCCACTCTAAATCCAGTTCCCAACCCGCAAAGACCAACAATCCGCGTAGACTTAGAACGCTTAACAGAATTAGTAAATCTCGTCGGAGAATTAGTCATCAACCGTACAAATTTGGAACTTCAAGAATCCGAATTGCGTGGCGAAGTCAAGCGAATTCGCCGCAGTATCGTAGATTTAAACCAATTCGGCGGCCAGTTGCGGGAAGAATACGACAGACTGAGTTTTGCAGACTGGAAAGGAGGAAACGGCAATTCGGGATTGGTGGGAAAACTTGCAGCAGCAGAAACAGAATTTCCACTGCTTGCTAACAGCAAATCCTCGATCGCCCATAATCACTTCGATATCTTAGAGATGGATCGTTATACAGAGTTCCACTCGACAGCATCTGAAGTCATCGAAACCGCCCAAGCAATTTCAGAATCCGCCACGAAATTAGACACTTTAGCAATGAAATTCGAGCGCAGTACCGACCAACTGCGCCGCATTACCGAACAACTACGCAGCCGCGTCATGCAGTTGCGAGTCGTCAGTTTCAGTCGCGCCGTAGATCACTTACCTAGAGCACTTCGGGATATGTGTCTCACCTACGATAAAGATGTCAACTTGCTGTTAGTAGGAAGAGATACTAAAATTGACGAAAGTTTGCTCGATGCTTTGCGCGACCCCTTGGTACATTTAGTGAGAAATGCCTTCGACCACGGCATAGAAATGCCCGAAGTTCGGCAAGCAATCGGCAAGCCCGCCAGCGGTCAAATTGAAATAGAAGCCCGTCACCAAGGCGGCCAAACTATTATTACTATCGCCGATGACGGCAAAGGAATTGACCCGGAAATCATTCGTCGCAAAATTGTTAAAAAGGGTTTAGCGACGGAAGAACAAGCTCAAGAATTTTCGATTACTGAACTCTATGATTTTTTATTTTGGCCCGGTTTTAGCACTGTCGAAGAAGTGAGCGATCTTTCCGGGCGGGGAGTCGGGCTCGACGTGGTGCGAACGAATTTGCGGACTGTCCGGGGAACTGTGAAGGTGGACTCTCGCCTGGGAAAAGGTACGAGTTTTATCATCAAACTGCCGTTATTGCTGTCGATTACTGACGCTTTGATGGTGAAGACCGATCGCAATAAAATAGCAGTACCACTGGATGCAGTCGAGGAAATTCTGCACATTAAAGCCTCGGAAATTCACACCGCCGGCAATCAACCGATGTTGTGGTGGCGAGACGAATTTATTCGTTTGGTGAGGATGCAAGATTTGCTCGAATACAGCGTTCTCGGCCCCGATGCCCCCTCTCCAGACCCTTTGACTCAAGATCACATTCCCGTCCTGGTTTTGGCTTCTAGCGAAGGAATGCTGGCGGTAGCAGTGGAACGTCTGATCGGCCAGCAGGAAATTGTGGTTAAACCTTTGCCGCCTCCTCTATCCAAGCCTCGCGGGGTTTTGGGGAGTACGATTTTGGGAGACGGGCGGGTGGTGACTATTTTGGATGTGGATGATTTGGTGGGTCAACCTTTGTCCAATAGTTCGATCGCCCCTGTGTCTGGTAAACTGCCACAAATGGCCCCGACTTCGAGTCAGTCGCCACAGATTTTGGTAGTGGACGATTCCTATACAATTCGGCAGTTGCTGTCTCTGATGCTGACTCGTGCTCGCTACCGAGTCGTGCAGGCTAAGGACGGTTTGGATGCTTTGGAAAAGCTGCAAAACGGTCTTGATTGCAGTTTGGCGATTGTGGATATTGAAATGCCCCGGATGGATGGATTTGAATTATTGCGATCTATGCGATCGACCCAGCGGTTTGCTAAAATCCCTGTAGCCATGCTGACCTCCCGCAGCGGCGAAAAACACCGGCAAATGGCAATGGAATTAGGCGCAAATCAATATTTCACAAAACCTTACAGCGAAGCCCAACTTTTAGAAGCCATCCCCAAATTAATCAAACATTAAATAATTCAAACTGCATCTTCTTCTTTCTCTTCCTTCGCGTTCTTAGCGCCTAAGCGCTTCGCGCAGGCTACGCCAACGCGGTTCATTAATCTTCAATCTAAAATCCAAAATCTAAAATCTAATGACTCACGCCAATTACAATCGCCGTTTTCGCAGCAAGAAACAAGGGACTGTTAGAACGCCTCCTCGAAAACTTGTTTCCTTTGAACTAGGAAACGTTTACTATGCAGTTCCGATTGAACGGGTGCAGCGCGTTGTCAAAGACTTTGATCCCTACGGTTTTTTAGATAGCGGTCAAAGTTTAGTGCGGCACCAAGAAGAACTGATTACCTTGATTAATTTATCCAAAATATTTCCTAGCAGTCGGAGCATTGCTGACTGCAACTACCTAATTGTTTGCAGCTTAAATAAGATCGATCGCCTGGGAATTCCCATTCCTGATATGCCCAAAATTTTGGAAATTTCCGAAGAAAGCTTCTGCGAAATTCCCGAGTTGTACCGCCAACAACAACTGCCTCCGGTAATAGCAAAGTTAATTCGCGCACCCGACGGTTCCGAAGTCTTTTATCTGAATTTGGATCTATTTAGCGAAATTTAGAGTGCACCCATCAGCCAATACGGTTCACTTAACACTATTTGTGCTCCGGAGATCCCCCTAAATCCCCCGAAAGCAAGGGGGACTTTGAAAGCTTTCTTGTCCCCCCCTTTTTTAAGGGGGGTTAGGGGGGATCGGTCTTAAGTGAACCGTATTGACCCATAAGCACCTTACTTGCTAACCAACGTATAAACTATAATCACAACAGCTAACTTGACAGCGACAAATTTTATTTAGGGCTTGCTATATTAACCGCCATGCAATTAAAGCTGCTGTTTTACCCTTAGCCACAATCGGTTCACAAGGTTCGACTGTTAGAATTTGTGACATCCGTTGATAGACAGCATCAGAAATAGTAATAGCACCACCAGGCGTGGCACTTTCTAAGCGTTTTGCTGTATTCACAACATCACCAATTACAGTATAAGTCCGAACATCTTCACCGCCAAAGAGCCCTTCAATAACGCTCCCGCAATGCACCCCGCATCCCGCACCAATTCCATATAATTCAAGCATTTCTAAAGCAGCTTTACTCATAGATTTAGCCGCAGCAATTCCCTGCTGTGGCGTAGCATAAATCGCCATAATTTCATCGCCTGTAAAAGTTATTCTTAAAGGATGAAACTTGGCGGCGGCTGGTTCAACACAACGGTAATATTCATTGAGAACCGCTGCAACTGTCTCAGGGGAAGTTTTTTCGCACCAACTTGTAAAACCGCGAATATCCATAAATAAAATCGTGCGATCGCACTTTTGAAAAGCCAAACCTGCTGGATTATTAAGCGCTGTTTCTACTACATGACTTCCCATCCCCCATTCGGCCATATTTCCCAGTAGTTGAGCAGTTTTTTGTAGCTGCTTTCTCTGTTTGACAAGCTGTACCGACTGCAACCCTAAAAGCAAACCGATAAACACCATACTCCAACTAAGAAACCAGTGCGTTGCCGACCGTGAAAATGTCACTATCAATTCTAAATTAGCAATTAAATATTGAGACTTAATCCCAATCACAACATAAAAAGCTACCACCATCAGAGCCCTCACCAAACTTTCCAGTGGAATCAGCCAATAATCAATACCCTTAGCCCAATGGAATCGCAATCCTTGCAAAGTAGCAATCATCAGAGAAAATAACCAAAAGACAACGTGACTAGGATTTTGGAAAAATTTTAGCCCGTCTATCGGCACATCAATCAGCGTATAGATACCAACGCAGATCAGGTTTCCCCAAAAACGGTGGCATTTCGAGTTCGACAGATACCAAGCCTGAACAAGCATTGCTACTATCAGTAAATATTCAGTTGGGTCTGTGATAAATTTGAAGAAACCAGCTAATATCAAGTCTGATAAACTCTTCAGAATTAAAAAATGACCACTGTTACTTAATATTTCACTAAAAAATGCACTGGTGCGGCTTGCTTGTAGCCGACTGTCCCATACATTTTTTGACTTAAGACTTGATTTTGCCGTTTCAATACTTCTATTTTTCATCTTAATTAAAGGTTAGCTGCCAAATAATTATTGTATACCAGTCCCCCAAAAAAGATGCAACTGTAGAGAGGAGTCAAACCACGATATTCATCAGTCATTCCCAAAAAACAAATGTTATTAGCTATCTTCCTCTGTTGTTTGCGGGCGACGTTTCCGAAAAATACCAGTCATATTGATTCCTGTTACCAGCAGAAAAATCGCACCAATACCCACAAAAAGCACATAGATTGGCATCAAAAAATCTCCCAAATATTCTCCTTGGTGGATATTCAGAAAAACTTCTCCTACCTCTTTCGGCATCTTAAACCAACTTCTGCCAACTCGATAGATTACACCTGTCACCGTACTGACTGTTAAAGGCAAGACAATAATCGGTGTAGCAATACGGTGAACCTTACGAAAATCAAGTTTAGCGCCTGGTCTTTCAGGGCGTGCGCCACCAAAAAATTTGGTCATCGTCAAACCAGTGACTATCAGCCCAGTCACTCCCAAAGCCAGCAAAAGCACATAAAATGGTCTGAGTTCCTTTCCGAGATAGCTTCCTTGGTGAATCACCATAAAAATCTCGGCAGCATCACCTTCTATGCCAAACCAATCTTCTCCCAGCCGATAGGCAACACCAGTTAATGCACTCAATAGTAAAGGGATGAAAATAATCGGTGCAACTTGGCGGTGAAGTTTGCGAAAATTAATGCTAGCCATCTATTTATTCTCCTATTTTTTAGATATTTTGTTGTTGACAAATCAGATATGGGAACCGCCAAGATGGTTAGGATACTTCCGGTCACTGAGCGTAGTCGAAGTGGGCATTTCGACCCTTCGACTCCGCTCAGGGAACAAGAGCATAAATGCCTTAACCACCTGGGCAGTTGCTATACAATTAAGAAAAAGTGAAATCAGCCGCGTTAATATTTGCAGAATTAACTCCTTTCAATACTGCCAAATATTGACCCGTACTTGCTATCTGTAACAGAGTATCGCTAGCATAAATTCCACTTCCTTGAGTGATATTAATGTTAGAAAATCCTAAGCCATCTTTCAGCTTCAGTATGTCTGCGCCTTTTTGAAAGTCCGTGATGATATCAGCGATATCGAGAGTATTTGCAGCCGATCGCCCTTCTAGCTCAAATAAATCCGAACCTATACCGCCGGTCAGAATATCTTTGCCCTTCCCTCCATCAAGGATATCATTTCCTGCACCGCCGCTAAGTGTGTCAAAACCCTTGCCGCCTTCTAGTTGATCATTGCCATTGCTGCCAGTCAGAACATCATTGCCCTTGCTTCCTTTTAAAGCAATATTATTGCCAAGAATTCCTGTCAAGTTGTCATCACTATCTGTACCTTTAATTTCATTCTCGTAGAAATAGCCGTCACTTTCGTATCCATAATTACTAACACTCCCTGAAGTGCCGTTTTGATAACCACTTTGGTATCCATCATTGCTGCTACTACTTATGTACTCAGAATAGCCGTTGCCATTTCGGTACTCAGAATAGCCGTTGCCATTTTGGTACTCAGAATAGCCGTTGCCATTTCGGTACTCAGAATAGCCGTTGCCATTTTCGTAACGGCTGTCATCATAGCCGTTGCCATTTTGGTACTCAGAATAGCCGTTGCCATTTTCGTAACGGCTGTCATCACCACTTTCACCACTTTCACCACTTTCGCCAATTGAGAGTTGGTATCTCTCCGATGATACTCGATCGACATCGATAGAATTGTCTTGTGTCACATAAGACTGTCCCACGCCTGTCCAAATTTTAGTTTGGTTGCTCATCTTTTAGATCCTGGTTGTTTAACTCATTTACAATTACTGTGACAAAACAAAGTAAAGAACTCGGAAAGACCTAAAATTTATTTCATCCGCTTCCAAAACCTCCTCAATATTCCTGGACTCACGACATCTATATCTCGTGTTAATCTAGGGGCTCTTGGCCCCGTGGTTGCCCTTATCCCTTAGTCTCTTGCGTAAGTCCTGCTCAACCTAAACATCAGCCCATTTTCGCAGCAAATTAGCAATGCTTTTTGATAGCAAGTCAAACTCCGCTGTCTTTCCCGACTTCTGAAAAAGGGTATCGCGAACCGTATCCAAATCAAAGAGAATTTCTCGATTATGAGCATCCCGAACTAAACTCTGCACCCAAGTCACCGCCGCTAGTCTTTCACCTTCAGTGACAGGTTCCACACGATGTAAAGTTGTAGTAGGATAAACAACCATTGAACCAGCATCAAGTTTAAAAGCTTGTTCGCCTTGGGTACTTTCAATCACTAATTCCCCGCCCATATAAGTTGCAGGATCGCTGAGAAATAGAGTGAGAGATAAATCCGATCGCATTAGTTCTTCATCTCCCATAATCGCATTATCAATATGTGTCCCGTAGTACATTCCTCCCTGATAGCGACTAAACATAATGGGACGAATTGCTTTAGGGCGCGCCGCTATTTGGAATAAAGAATTGCGTTTTAGTGCTTGATTGACTAAGTTTCTGAGTTCCTGAGTTGGAGCCGCATCATTTTTTAGTTGAGCATTATTTTTTACTTGTTGGGCGTACCAACCTGCTGTTAACTTCCCATCGACAAATTCAGCATTTTTTAGGCGATCGATAATTAATCCTAATTCCTCTGAAGTCAGAATATTTGCCATACAGATAATCATTGGGGACACTCCTACAGGTTGCTAATGGACTCGCATTGTAGCAATAAGGTAATGTCTGTGCAAACAATTTTTCGATGTTTTTGGTTCTTTCCGAGTTCTTTACTTTTTTCTGGGATAGTAGCAGTAATCACTCAGAATAAGGCTTTTTGAAAGATGCAAAGTAAAACTAAGATTTGGCTCGGCATTGGAGCTTGCGTTTTAACCTCTGTAGCTGCTAGTGCGATCGCATCCCAGAATGATAGCAGTGTTAATCAATTTTCCCCTATTTCTCTTTTAAGTAATGCTGCTAATTCATCGATGAGCAACAGCAAGCCGGTTAAACCGATCGTCTTAATGAGTAGCAGTGGTGGCGAACAAGGAGAAAGCGGCGAAGGAAAAAAACCAAAACCCCGGAAAAAAAGTAGTTTTACTTCTGAATTTTCCTTGACAGATAGTAATTTCACAATGACAGCTTCCAAGGGCGGGGAAGGTGGAGAAAAAGGAGAAGAAGGAGAAAAAGGAGAAAGCGGTGAAAAAGGAGAATCTGGGAAGAAGAGTTAAGGTTTTCTATTAATATCAACTATTAAGCTACTGAGGAGAATTTTACTTGAAAACAGCTACCTACTCCTAGCTGACTGGTAACGCTAATTTCTCCTCGGTGGCTTTGGACAATTGCTTGGGCGATCGCCAATCCCATCCCCAAACCCCCTTCGCGGCGATTTCTCGCTCGATCTGCTCTCCAAAATCTGTCGAAAACTAACTTGACATCTTCTGGAGCAATGCCGATACCAGTATCCTCTACACTCACAATTGTCGATCGGTTCTGTCTGCTCAGAGAAACAGTCACAATTCCGCCCGCTGGTGTGTAATGAATTGCGTTTCCAATCAAGTTAGAAAACAAACGAGTTAGCTGTGCAGCATCTCCCATTACAGACGTATCAATGGCTAAATTTGACTTGAGAATAACTTGCTTTTCTTGAGCTTGCAGTTCCCACAAATCTAGCAAATCCTCTAATAGTTCGTCTAACGGAACCGCTATCCACTCGCGGGCGATCGTGGCTGCTGGTGCATCCATTCTAGTTAATAAAAGTAAGTCTTCAACTAACTGAGTCATCTGTTTAGTAGCAGAGGCGATCGCCACCATTTTCTTAACATCGGCTGCATGAATTCTCTCAGGATGACTCTGCATCACTTCCACTGAAGTTTTAATCGCCGTCAGCGGACTTCTCAACTCGTGAGAAGCATCAGCAGTGAATTGTTTTAACTGCTGAAAACTATCCTCAATTGGCTTGAGAGATTGCTTAGTCAGCCACAAACCACCAACCGCAGTCAAGCTCAGAAAAATAATACTCCCATAACCCAAATTCCAGCGGAGTCTGCTGAGAACTTCTTCGACTTCTTTAGTAGATTCGCTGGTGCGAATATAACCTTTTAATTCTTGTTTTTTATCATCATAAGAAATATAAACTGGAATTGTCGCCGACCGAATCTGCCCATTTTGTATGGTTTGGAAACCCGATTTTATTATTACAGGTGGTAAACTCTTGCCGGAATTTTCTAAGATTTTACCTGCTTCATTAAACCATTCTACAGATTGATCTGGTTCCCGCAGATTTTGCCAGGGAATGTCTAAGTCTCCGTCTTTGTCTAACTGGCGCGTTACTTTTTCGCGATCGAGTTCAATCTGAAAGTCATCATTGCGCTGTTCGCTTTGTTTGTCAGATTCATCGCCTTTCTTTTCTGGATGTTCTGAAAGATGCTGCTTTTCGATCGCAACTAAACTGTGAGAAGCTGCTTGAGCCAAAACCTCCAATCGCTGGTCTAATTCTTGATACAGACTGCTGGCAAATAATTCATAAACAGCAATGGCAGAAGTTCCTAAAATAGCTACCATCACTGTTAAGTAAGATAGCAATAAACGCCATCCCAAAGATTGAAATTGGGGATTAGAGGTTTTGGTTGAGCCGATAACCCATGCCATAAATAGTCTCAATAAAATTAGCTGGTGCGCCTGCTGCTTTCAGTTTTTGTCGCAAACCCCGGAGATGAACTTTTACGGTTTCTTCTCCTGGCGAGTCTTCAAAAGCCCATATATGGTCTAGGATAGCACTCCGTGTTAAAACGCGCCCTCCTGTTCGCAGGAATAATTCTAGCAAACTGTACTCCTTTGGTGTAAAGTGCAGCAATTTATCGCGATAAGTAACTTCGCAGGTATTCGGGTTTAAACGCAGATTTTCCCACTCTAATACTGGTGGCAAAGTTGTACTTCCCCGCCGCAGTAAGGCTCGAATTCTTGCTGCTAATTCTGGCAAATCAAAAGGTTTAACGACATAATCATCGGCTCCGGCATCTAAGCCCATGACTTTATCGTTGCTGGTGTCTCTGGCTGTTAGCATGAGCACGGGGGTTTTTAAACCTTGTCGGCGCAAGCCCTGACAAAGGGTAATTCCATCTATTTTTGGCAGCATCACATCTAGCAGAATTAAGTCATAGGTAAAAGTTTCTGCAAAGTTCCAACCTTCTTGACCGTCGGCGGCTATATCTACGGCATAATGTTGGTCGGTGAGGGCTTCTGCTAATGCTTGGGCAATGCGATCGTCATCTTCTACTAACAAAATTCTCATAGCTTACTGTTAAATACTGAATGCTAAATACTGAGTGCTACGTAGTGACTGTTGAACAGCAATATAAAAGATAATTCGCACACCTGATGGTTCCGAAGTATTTTATCTAAGTTGAGATTTATTGATCTCAATGTAGGGCGATCGCTTTTCGAGGTATTATACAATATAAATCGTATTTTCGCAAAAAGTTATTTATGAAAAAACTCACAATAATGTCGATCGCCCTGCTAATGTTTGCCGCTACTCTAGAATATCCGAAGATGGGGCTGCAACAAAGGGCGATCGCCCAAACAGCAACACCCCAACCAGAAACACCACAACCACAAACACCACAACTACAAACACCCCAAATCCCAATTCAAACAGCGCCAATCCAAACACCCCAACCAAAAGCAGACGATCCCAAAAACCTCGGCTACGTCTCCGCAGAATTTGCCGAAAAGATATCACAGCAGGAAATTGACCAAATCAACGCCAACGTCGAAACCTTGTTGATAACCCAAAGCTGCGCCCGCTGCGACCTCCGAGGCGTAAAATTAGTTAACATTCGCTTAAAAAATGCGATCGTCACAGGAGCAGATTTCTCAGACGCCAACCTCAGCGGCAGTACCTTCGAGATATCAGATTTTGTCAACACCAATATGGCTGGCACAGACTTAAGCGGAGCCCAGTTAATCGGAGCCAGAATCAGCAACACCAACCTCCGAAAAGCCAACTTGACAGGAACCAATTTAGACGGCGCAGATTTGCGATTTTCCGACCTTAGAGACGCAAATCTGTCAAATGCGAACCTCCGAAATGCTAATATAGATGGCGCTAGTATCGATCGAGCAAGCATGGGAGGTACAACAATGCCAGACGGCAGCAAAAAGCAATAACATAATTTTTTATAGAGGCAGAAACCGGGTTTTTTTACGCAGCAACTGCATCAAATCCCCTAAGTCAAAAAAAAACCAGTTTCTTAGATATTGATAAGTTCCAGAATGTAAATCATACCATGTCCGGTCGATCGACCGCTATCAATAACGTTCGTAGTGTGGACTTTAGTCCGCAACCTGGGAGCGGACTAAAGTCCACACTACGAACCATTTTTGTAATGGTAATCGACCTGACATCATATCAAACAGCCAAAAACCTCTGAACCACCTCATCGCTCAAATCGCTAGTCCTTCCCGAAGCCACAATTCCCCCTTTTTGCATAGCATAATACCAGTCAGCTTGCCGCACAAAATGCAAATGCTGCTCCACCAACAAAACCGAAATACCCCTAGTCGCAATCACCCGACGCACCGCAGCCTCAATATCCAAAATAATAGACGGTTGAATCCCCTCCGTCGGTTCATCCAAAATCAACAATTTCGGCTCACCCATCAAAGCCCTAGCAATCGCCAACTGCTGCTGCTGTCCCCCGCTCAAATCACCCCCCATGCGATCGAGCATAGTCTTCAAAACCGGAAACAAATCAAAAATCTCATCAGGAATTTTAGGATTTTTAACCGCAATTGGTTTCGCTTCCAAACCCAACAACAAATTTTCTTTAACACTCAACCTAGGAATAATTTCCCGCCCTTGAGGCACGTAACCGATGCCCAACTTTGCCCGCTGGTGAGTCAACTTAGAAACAATAGACTCACCGCCAAAATTAATCTTACCGCTGCGGGGTTGCAGCAACCCCATCAGCGTTTTTAGCATCGTAGTTTTACCAACACCGTTGCGGCCGATCAAACAAACCATTTGCCCCGCATTAACGCTTAAATCGACACCGCGCAAAATGTGACTTTCGCCGTAATAAACATTCAAATCAGAGACTTGCAGCATATTCTTTTTATTGGTTGGTAATTGGTAATCGGTAATTGGTAATTGGTGATATCGTATCCGCTCGATTGACCGATATAAGATTGGTTCGTAGTGCGGACTTCAGTCCGCAGTCTAAGAGCGGACTGAAGTCCGCACTACGAACGAAGCGTTTTTCTTGTGGTAATCGACCGGACATGACATGACTGTTAACTAATATGGTGTCCGTTGAATTACCCGCGCTCAAATTTTGTCGCCGGGGCGGGTTTATGTAGCTTGTCGGTGAGAATGAAAGATTGTTGGTAAACCCGCCCCTACAAATCTTGTGGTTGATTTTCCGAACATAATATGATTAATGACTAATGACTAATGACTAATGACTAATGACTTCTTACTCTTCCGGTTTTCCCAAATATACCTCAATAACCCGATCGTCATTTTGCACCTCATCCATCGTTCCTTCACACAAAACAGCACCCTGATGCAAAACCGTCACCTTTTTAGCAATTTGCCGCACAAACTCCATATCGTGTTCTATCACTAACACCGAATGACTTTCGGCCAGCGAAATTAGCAAATCTCCAGTCAGCGCCGTTTCCTCATCAGTCAAACCAGCCACAGGTTCATCAACCAACAACAAATCGGGAGATTGAGCCACCAACATCCCAATTTCCAACCACTGCTTTTCCCCGTGAGAAAGCAAACCAGCAGAAACATCAGCTTTAGCAACTAAACCAATTGTTTCTAACAAACCCGCAACCGTGCGCTTTTCAGCTACAGGAGAACCCTTAAACAGAGTTGGAAATACATTTTTATCGCCGTTACAAGATAGTTCTAAATTTTCGCGCGGCGTTAAATTCAAGTAAACTCGCGGCGTCTGAAACTTGCGGCCAATACCCAGGCGAGCAATCTGATATTCCGACAATTTTCGCAAATTTTTTCCCTTAAATAATACACGCCCTTCCGTCGGCTGCACCTTCCCGGTAATCGAATCGAGAAAAGTTGTTTTTCCCGCACCGTTGGGGCCAATTATAACTCGCAGTTCGCCCGCATCCATACTAAAATTTAAGCCGTTGATGGCTTTGAAACCGTCAAAGCTAACAGTCAAGTTTTCTATTTCTAATACTTTTTGGTTCATGTATTTTTCAGAAGCTTTATTGAATGTTTTTTGAATATTTGTAGTAATGGCTTTAGTCTTTTATTACTGAATATTTGTAGTAAGAAATTTAGTTCTTTCTTACAAATTTATCCTCAATGCGGACTAAAGTCCTCACTACAAACCTTTTACTAGAAGCTAGAACTGCTAGAACTGCTCGTTAAAGGAGCTGGATTTACCGCCATAATCCGCTCAGCCAATTTCGAGAGTGGCAGACTTTGCAAATACACTTTTCCAGGCCCGGTTAGCTTGACTAAAAACAAGCCTTCGCCACCAAATAAAGCATTTCTAAAGCCGCCCACAAACTGAATATCGTAATCTACAGTCGGCGCAAAAGCGACCAAACAACCAGTGTCTGCTCGCAACACTTCGCCAACTCCCAAATTTTTTTCAACTATTGTTCCTCCCGCATGAACAAAAGCGAGGCCGTCACCCTGCAATTTTTGCAGAATAAAGCCTTCTCCGCCAAAGAAACCGGCACCGAGTCGCTTGGTGAAAGCTACATCAATGTCAATCCCATTTGCCGCACACAGAAATGAGTCTTTTTGACACAGAAATTTGCCACCAAGTTTACCTAAATCGAGGGGAATTATTTTCCCAGGATAGGGGGCGGCAAAAGCGACGCGGGCCTTGCGATTTCCGCTGTTGACAAAGGTGCTAATAAAAAAACTTTCCCCTGTCAGCATCCGTTTGAAACCTTGAAATATGCCACCACCTGTGGCTGTTTGCATCTGGATGTCGCCTTCCATGTATGTCATGGCTCCCACTTCAGCCCTCACGCCTTCTCTGGGGTCAAGTTCAATCTCGATGAGTTGCAAATCGTCGCCGTAGATTTTGTAGTCAATAATATCTGCCATAGGTTTCTCCTCATGTTAAATAACTGAATATTTTACTACAAAATCTTTGCTTGGAAATCCGCAAAAGTAACGTACATCATTGTTGAACACTCAATGTTCAAGTTCTTCTTTTTCCTGCTGTACTTCGGGATCTTGTTCTAGGCTGGGATAAGTAGATGCGTACTTGGGTTTTCTGAACAGGTGGCGGATGTGTTCAAAATCTTGATTTTGCAGCCATCCAACTAAGCCGTCGGGCAAGACTGTAACTACTATTAAGAATAGCGCACCTTGAAAAAATAGCCAAATTTCGGGAAATTGTTCGCTCAAGAAACTTTTGCCAAAGTTGACTAGCAGCGCTCCCAATATTGCTCCCGATAATGTGGCGCGCCCTCCTACTGCGACCCAAATTACCATTTCAATCGAAAATGCAATATCCATCGCTTTTGGCGAAATAATTCCCGTTTGTACGGTGAATAATGCGCCTGCTATTCCGGCTAAACCGGCGGATATTGCAAATACTAAAACTTTGTATCCTGTGGGATTGTAGCCGGAGAAACGCAGGCGCACTTCGTCGTCGCGAATTGCTAGTAGCAACCGCCCGAAACGCCCGCTTGTCAGCCACCGGCAGAGGGCGTAGGTTGCTACTAGAAATAGTATGGTGAGAATGTAGAAAATATATTGAGTGTCTCTACTGTTTACTGAGGCTCCGAACAGGGTTTTAAAGTCGGTGAGTCCGTTGGTGCCGTTAATCAGTTTTTGCTGGCCGTTAAAGAAGTTGAAAAATACAATTGTTGCTGCTTGGGTGAGAATAGAAAAGTAAACGCCTCGAATTCGATTGCGGAATACTAAGTAACCTAACAGTCCGCCTAAGATGGCGGGGATGAGGAATACTGCGACGACACTGAAGGGAAAAGAGTAAAATGGTTGCCAAAACCAAGGCAGTTCAGTAACGCCGTAGAGGCTCATAAATTCGGGCAGTTGAGTGCTGGCGCTTGGGGGAATTTGCAGTTTTAGGTGCATGGCGAATGCGTAGCCACCTAGGGCAAAAAATACGCCGTGTCCCAGACTGAGCAAACCTGTGTATCCCCAAATTAAGTCTATGCCGAGGGCTGCAATTGCTAGTGCTAAAAATCGTCCTAATTGGTTGAGACGAGCGTCAGGAACTATTCCTGGGATGAGCACGATCGCAATTAGGGCGATCGCCCCTACAATTGCTGCTTCTTTTAGCCGTGCCTTTTTTTGTGTATTTTTCATTGTTTTGGCGCTCAAAGCTGTAGTTTTCAATTCTCAACAGTGCGTCCTTTCTGCGGGAAAATTCCTCCTGGTTTCACTTGCAGAAAAGCCATAATCAAGGCAAATACCATGACTTTTGCCATGCTGGTTGTGGCAAAAAATGTGAAGAAGTCCGCTAAGGGCTTGATAGGAGCAAACATTAATGCTAATGTCCCAGAGCCGATCAGGTAATTTGCAGTGCCGATCGCCATTGCAGCAACTACACTGCCCATAATCTTGCCCACACCGCCCACAACCACAACCATAAAGGTATCAACAATATAATTTTGTCCGGTATTTGAGCCTACCGAACCAATCAGACTAATCGCGCACCCAGCAACACCAGCCAACCCAGAACCCAAAGCAAAAGTCAGCGCATCTACTTTCTCGGTAGGTATTCCCAAACAAGCGCTCATGCTGCGATTTTGCGTCACAGCACGAATCCGCAATCCCCACACAGACTTTTGCAAAAACAGGTAAATTCCCGCCAAACAAACTGCTGTCAGCGCAATAATAAAAATTCTGGCATAAGGCAACTGAAAATTGCCCAGCGGGATGCCACCGCGCAACCATTTCGGCGCAGTCACATCCACGTTTTGAGCGCCAAACCAAGGTTGAGTTACTGCCAGTTTGTAAGTTTGTGCTAAAAG
>PVWI01000403.1 GCA_003003725.1 filamentous cyanobacterium Phorm 6
CAAGATGACAATGTCAAGCTTTTTACCAAAAAAAAAAGGCGATTTTTAAAGATTTTACGAAAAAATAATCAGAAGGGAATGGGAAACTCGCCCCTTCCACGCGACAGGATTTGATTGGGCAAAACTCAATCCCACAATTGAAATTGTACAACCCAATGCTGGACAAAAGCCGAAATGTGATCGCGCCGAGTTTCAAAAGTAGCAGCAATCCAGATAAACACAATCCCAAAAGCCAAACCAATCGCCCATTTAATCAGCGGATGCTCGAATATCAGCACCACCAACTGATAGAAAACATTGATTAAGAAAATTCCTGTTCCCACAAACAAAAACGCCCGCACTCGCAACGCCAAACCCGCTGCAATCGCCACCAAACTAAAACCTCCCGCCACTAAACCGTTGCTTTGCTGAGTCAAAAGAGGTATCCCGCAAATCAGCCCAGTGGCTAGCATTCGCAGATTGTGACGCAGTGGTTTTTGGGCTGGTAGTTGCAAAGCGCGATCGAACTGAGCAACATAAAGGAAAGAAAGCCCTAAAGGAGTAAAGTACCACTCCGGCTGAGTCAATCCCATTTGTCCAAACCACCGCAGTAATATCCAGTCAATTATTGCCACACTCACGTAGGTAAAACGGACTTCCTGTTTTTCCCAAGCTAGGAAAACATAAAACGCGGCAGCTATCAGCAAGCTAATCGGATAAAACTTAGCCGGAGATTCCAGAATAACAACTATTGGAATCAGGGAAGCAATTATTTGCCAAGGTTTTTTTGACCAACCCCAGTTATCCCAAGGTAAAATGTAAATGAAATAGGCAAGTAGAGATGCGAAGGCAACTTTCCACGGCCCCAGCGGCCCGGAAATGTACTTAACGAAAGGCGTATTTATCCAATAAAGCCGGATGCCAAAGGCTTCTAGCCAACCCAAGTAAATCCAAATGTTCGCCCATTGGCGATCGACATTATTGCGCCCTTGCAAGAAAGCGTATTGAACTAATAAAGTACCAGTGACTAATCCTAAATTAAGACTGGATTTGATCACATTTCCAGAGGCTGAAATTAGTAGAAAACTGCTCAAAACCCAGTGCAAGTGAGCAAATATTTTTGGTTCAGTATTAGTTAAGCGCAAATAATTGCTAAGCCAAGGAGATAAAATGCGATAGATATAGGTTAAAGTTGTGCCGAGAGTTGCTAGCACAATTAAGCCGTCGCCAAAAGCTCCTCCTCGTGTTTGGGAAAGTTGATATAGTAGGGATTCGTAAGCGGATGCTGATACGCCAATTAATCCTAAATAAACCAAAGGTTTAAATTGTTGTTCCCGCCTACCAATGCCGAGCGCAATTACAGACACACCTAAAGTAATTAAACCCGTTCCATTCGTAAATGCGTGCGATCGCAAAATCAAACCCAACAGCCCGTAAACCAAGGGTATAACATGAATGCTAGGTAAAATTGTGCGATCCTCTTCGTTGGCTTCGCTAACGGGGTTGCGTCTGCGCCACACATCACCCAACAATTGTGTGGATAATCCTAGCGCAATATTCGCCACTGCCAAATTAATCGTATTGCGTCCAATAAAGCTCAAACCGACTGCTGTCAGTAACTCCAAACTCCAAGCCAAGGCATACATTGCCAGAGGGGAAAACTGTCGGTAACTGCGCCAAACAATAGCAGCAATTATCCCCAAAATAGCCGAAAATATCTTAATAGATGACTGCAAATCGAAGCTATTGTCTGTGTATAAGCTAAAGGAATAAACAGTAATAATTATCAACAGCAGGCTGGCGAGTAAGATTGCCCAACCATCGAAAGCTCGATCGTAAATTCGAGCTAATTGAGTGCCCGAAGGTACGCGCGCCCCGTAGCGAATCATCAAATCGCGAAGCAACCAGAGACACAAAAGTGCGATCGCCCCAGCAACTGCCCAATCCCAACCCAACACAAAACCTAATTCGTAAATTGTAGCGGCTGCGAAGCTCAAGCCAAATCCGACGGTAATTGCGGCTGCTGGCATTTCTACCAAATAGTAAGTATTGACTAACATCAACACCGCTGCAAAACCCAAACCAATTAACCTAGACTCCGAAAAACTAAAAGTCAGAAATTCTGCTACGATTAGGGCGATCGCACTAAAGGTACTGGCAACTTGTCTGTGAGACAATTCGGTATATTTAGCAACAGCAGTCAAAGCCAAAGGAGTCACCAGCCAGATCAAACTCCACTGAGGGCGATCGGCAATAGCTGAAAGATTGCTTTGCAACAGAATAAAGCTGAATCCTGCTAATACTAACCCCAAATACCAGGCACTTTGAAAGCAGGAAGGATGAAAGCGCCAAGACGGAGATGCTTGTTGAAAATTTGCCGCTTTCATCTTGACAAAAAATCCCCATTCAGCTACCATTAAGACCAACAAAATAGCTGTCCACACTTCAGGAGTCTGGTTTCGGAAGCAGAAGTCAATTCCCGAACAGATTGCGGATAAACCAGTAATATGCGTCAGGTAAACTAAATTTGCGGGATCTCGCTGTTGACGAAGATCGGGAGGAGGTGGTGAAATTTGACGGGAATTATCCGCGACTGCATATTTCCAAGTTATCCAACCTAAGATTAAAGTAGAAC
Organism: filamentous cyanobacterium Phorm 6; assembly: GCA_003003725.1. GTDB lineage: Bacteria > Cyanobacteriota > Cyanobacteriia > Cyanobacteriales > Microcoleaceae > Microcoleus. The sequence goes on from PVWI01000403.1 coordinate 2,615, forward strand.
CTACTAAATTGATCGATCGCCAAAACGGATTGACTAAACTAATAACAGTTAAAACACTCCCGAAACCGAGAGCAATATTTTCGCCAAAACGGGCAAGTTGAAACTTTCGCGATCGGTGGAGCCACTGCGCCGCACTTACCGTTAAAATTAAATAAGGCAACAGTACAACGCCCCAAAAAGCCCAAGGAGTTTGTTGAGAATTTGTAAGCTGAGTTAAAGATGCCACAAATTGTGTTTGAATCCCAACCGGAATAACTCGCCACAACAGCCAAATACTCTGAAGTCCCACTGCGAAAAGCATTAGCAAATCAAACTCTTGCCAAAACCTCACTAAGCGGTTGGAGAAAAACCAAATAGCTAATCCGCTAATTGCGATCGCCTGTAGGGGAATTTCGCGAAAACAAACCAGCCATCCCAAGCCCAACAAAGCCCCTCCGGCTAACTGCCAGTTAAAAAAGTTGGTGGGATTTTGCGGATCTGATGTATTGTTTTGAATAGTCTCAGATGCCAGGGGTTGCTGCCAATCGAGCCATGCTAAAAGCACGCCACAAATCCCCAAAGCTAAACCCATTTCAGCGATATTCAAATTCTTGACAAAAATCGCCCGACCGAGTAAAATCCCTAAAGAATAAGCTACTAAAGCTGCTCTTTTGTAAGTCAAAAAATGTCGGCTATAACTGAAAGCAGTGGCAATAGTTTCAGCGCTGCTGCCGCGTTGAATAGATTGCAAGCGTTGTTGCTGAACTTGATAAACTGTAGCAGCAGCACTTCCCACCGTACCCAAATAAACCGCAGCCAGGGAGAAGCCTGCTAATGCCCAACCCCACTGCAAATAACTCAATCCCAAATGATTTATGGCGATCGAGCAAGTTACATTTTTTCCCGATAAACTTTGATACTGGGATTTGATAATCCTGCTAGTTATCCAAGTCAAAAGGAGTGCTGCTGCGATTGCTACCCCCCAATTCCAAGGATACCGCCACAATCCAAAACTATCCATCGCCCAAAAATTGATCGGCACTAGCAACAACGTAACTTCTTGTAAAGTTTGAGCAGTCAAGTGCAAATTAGGCTGTTGTTTTGCCCAACTGCTAATCGCCCAAAAAGTTAAAGTATAAGCTAACAAAACTGCATATTGTCCGGCCGCCGGAAATCTTTCCCACTGACTAGCAGCTAAGACTCCTGATGAAACAACTACCATGAACACGCCTAAAAACAATAGCCACACGACACTAATTTCGGCTATTAGCGAGTGCAAAATTTGAGCTATCAAATTCGGGGTTTGAGCAGTTTCTGTGGGCGTAGCAATGCTTTTTGTGCTGGTAGGTGATGCTTTTTGTGTTGAGAAAGCAGGTACTTTGGGCTGAGGTGTAGGATCGATCCTCTTTGAGGGCTGCGCTAACGCCCCAGCGTCAATTTCAGAACCCATAGCGGGTTCGGGAAGCGGGCAGACTAAATACTGGCGACACAATTCCTCAACCTCAGCGGGCGAGAGCAAACCCAGCCGCATCCACTCATCCAAACCTGTCAGTAACTCAGGATGCGAAGCTAAGACGCTGAATTCAATTTTGCCCGCGAGCGAATCGAGATGAAGGAGACGACATCGGCTTAAACTGGTACTAAGTACATTCCAGCTATAGCCTAGATTACTTTCGATCGAACATCCAAGTATTCCGCCATGAAAATTGGCACAATAAGTATTTACCGCAAAACTAAAAATTAACCGCGTACATCTGCGTGTATCTGCGGTTAAAAACTTTAATTAGGACACAGCATTGCTGTATTCTTATACCAATTTTAAACGAAATAACAGTATTCTTA
>PVWI01000404.1 GCA_003003725.1 filamentous cyanobacterium Phorm 6
GGTCTAGTGGAGTGGAGCGAATATTGGCAAGTTCGGTGGAATTGGTACTTGGGAGATTCATTGGGAGTCTTAATTTTTACTCCCCTGCTGCTAATTTTATACGAGAGAAAATCAAGGAAGAGTTTACAAAATACAGACAAGACAACAATTGGAGCTCGAATCTTGCAGGTAATATGCCTGCTTTCATTAGTAACAGTCAGTTTGCTAGTATACACATCAAAAAGCAATAGTAATCTTTCCGGTTATCCCCTGGAATACTTGCCATTTCCTTTGGTGATTTGGGCAACCATTCAATTCGGACAGCGCGGCGCTGTTTTAGCATCTTTTATTGTATCCAGTATCGCAATTTGGGGCGGTTCTCAGGGTGGTGGGCCGTTTATTGCTAAATCTCTAAATATCAATCAGGCAATCTTATTTTTGCAGGCTTTCATGAGCGTAATTGTAGTTACATCGCTGCTGTTAGCAACCACAGTTTCTGAACGGGCATCAGCAGAAAAATCGCTGCGACAAAGTGAAATTAAGTATCGGGAATTGGTGGAAAATGCTAACAGCATTATTTTAAAAATAGATACGGAAGGTAATATTACTTTTTTCAACGAATTTGCACAGAAGTTTTTTGGTTACAGGGAAGAAGAAATATTGGGAAAAAACGCTGTTGGCACAATTTTTCCGCTGACAGATACAGCGGGAAATGACCTGGCAGTATTATTGAGCAATATTTTAAATAACCCGGAAGAGTATACGACAAATGAAAATGAAAGTATTCGGCGTAATGGCGATCGCCTTTGGGTATCGTGGGCAAATAAACCGCTATTTGATGCGGAAGGCAAGTTTATAGGATTGCTGGCAATCGGTACTGATGTCACCGATCGCAGATGGGCTGAAATGCAGCTTGTCAAACTGAATGAAGAGTTAGAATTTAGAGTTAAAGAACGAACTAATGCTCTGAATGATACTTTAAGTGCACTGCGAGTTCAACAGGAACAATCAGAACGATTGTTGTTGAATATTTTGCCTGAAGAAATAGCCAATCGGTTGAAGCGGGGAGATAGTACGATCGCCGATACTTTTGCTGATGTTACTGTCTTATTTGCGGATATCGTAGGTTTTACTCAATTGAGTGCGCGAGTTTCTCCAACAGAATTAGTTGCTTTGTTGAATGAGATTTTTTCGACTTTTGACAACTTAGCAGAAAGGCACGGTTTGGAAAAAATTAAGACGATTGGCGATGCTTATATGGTTGTTGGAGGGCTGCCAATTACTCGCCCGGATCACGCAGAGGCGATCGCAGAAATGGCGATCGATATGCAAGAGGCAATTATTGACTTCAGCAAGACTAAAAATCAACATCTTAGTATCAGAATCGGCATCAACACTGGCCCGGTTGTCGCCGGAGTCATCGGCATTAAAAAATTTATTTACGATTTGTGGGGAGACACCGTTAATACCGCTTCCCGCATGGAATCTCACGGCTTGCCGGGAAGCATTCACCTCACAGCGACAACTTATCAGCAATTGGAGGAAAAGTATATATTTGAAAGTCGCGGTGCGATCGCAGTTAAAGGCAAAGGTATGATGAATACTTATTTATTACGATGTAGAAAGACTAAAGTCTTTACTACGAACCTAAAAAAAGGTTTGTAGTCAGGACTTTAGTCCTTTCTTAAGCAGTTAATTACATCTTGTACAAGTTAATTCCAGCTTCCTTAGCCATAATTTCCAAGCCCTTGTTTTGCAAGGTTTTAATTGCCTTCGTGGAGATGTGAAGTCTCACCCAGCGTTTCTCCTGCGGCCACCAAACCCGCTTCCACTGCAAATTTGCTTCTTGCAACTTGTGAGTGCGGTGGTGCGAGTGAGAAACTGCAAAACCGTTATTCGCCTTTTTCCCCGTTAGCTGACATTTCCGTGACATATTGCCCTCCAGATTACTGTTTTTTGCGTGCAGCCTTTTATTATATAGCAATGACAAGGCGCGCATTGCGCGCCCCACTTGCAAGATTACACAGCACGTTCAGTCAATTTTGTCAACACTTGATTCGATCGCTCTACGAACTCTTTCATCCCCTCAGCATCGAAACCCTTCTGTGCCATCAAAGCCAAGTCGTAAACGTGGTGACAAATCATACCCGCCAACTCAGCCGAGGGAGACTCGCCGTCGCCTTGAATAATCGCACCCTGACTTAAATTAGCCAGATTTTGAATCAGCGGGTGCGCCGTATTCACCAGCAAAACGTGTTCTTCGGGGAATTCGGCCGGTTGCTGCTGCAAAAGCGCCGTCATATCGCGCATCCGGCGCAAAGCTTCGGGTAACAGGACGATCGCGGGTGGTGCGGCCTCTACAGCGTCTGACTTCAAAGCTTCTGTGCGGATATTCACTTTTGGCTTGCCGATCGCCTTTTGGAACAATTCTTTAACTTGTTCGCTGCGAGTTTTATTGGTAGTTGGATCGACAATTTCCGCTTCTTTTTCTTTGTCAATCAGCGTATCATCTAAGTCAGAATCAACTCGCGAGAATTTGACTTCTTGGTACTCTCGTTCTAGGAAACTGATAAAGTGCGTGTCGATGAAAGAATCCATAAACAGCACTTCCAAACCTTGGCTTTTGTGCAGTGCGACATAAGTTGCTTGGGATGCTGGTTCTGTACAATAAAACACGCGATTCTCGTGAGTTTTTTGATTGCGTTCCAAATACTCTTTCAGCGTCGTGTAAGGCTGTGTTGAAGTAGAGTTTTCCGACTTGGGATTGACATTTTGCCACAAATCTCCGTCCTCAGTTTGCACCTGCACTTCTGGCGTTACAGTTTCTGATTTTTCTACCGTTGGTTGGTAGGTGCTGCGATAGATTAAGATATCTTCGACTTGCTTTTTGAACTTGTCATCGTTGAGAGTGCCGAACTTGACAAATGTACCGATGTCTTGCCAGCAACGGATGTACTCATTGCGATCGTCGCGGTAAAGTTCTTTTAGGCGATCGCCTACTTTTTTGGCGATATAATCAGCGATTTTCCGCACAGTGCGATTGCTTTGTAGCGAACTGCGAGAAACGTTCAACGGAATGTCGGTACTGTCAATGACTCCCCGCAGCGGCATCAAGAATTTTGGAATAATTTCTTCGCAGTGATCGCTGACAAAAACTTGGTTGCAAAATAGCTTGATATTACCTTGGGTAACATCGACATCCGGCCGCAGTTTGGGAAAGAATAGAATGCCGTTGACAATAAAAGGATAATCTGTATTCAGGTGTACCCAAAGTAGCGGCTCGTCTTGAAACGGATAAAGATAGCGGTAGAGTTCCAAGTAATCTTCTTTTTGCAAATTGCTGGCTGCTTCCCGCCAAATTGCCTTATGCTTGTTGAGTTCCTCTCCCTCAAATTTGATCGGAACTGGCATGAAATCGCAGTAAGTTTTGATTAACTGCTTAATGCGAGTGGCTTCTACATATTCTAGTTCTTCGTCTTGGAGAGTGAGAGTAATCGTAGTGCCGCGTTCTGTGCGGGCAGATTCTGATAGTTCAAAAGCGGGTGAACCATCGCAATACCAATGTACTGCTTGTGCGCCTTCTTGGTAAGAAAGGGTATCTATATCTACTTTTTGAGCGACCATGAAAGAAGAGTAGAAACCGAGTCCAAAGTGACCGATAATTGCGTCGTCGCCACTGCCTTGATATTTTTGAATAAATTCTTCGGCGCTGGAGAAGGCGACTTGATTGATGTATTTTTTTACTTCGTCGGCTGTCATCCCGATGCCGTTGTCGGTAATTGAGAGTGTTTTGTTTTCGGTGTCGATCGCAATATTGATTTGTGGTTCGCCGATGTCGCCGCTGTATTCGCCTGATCGAGAAACCATTTTGAGTTTGGCAATGGCATCGACGGCGTTGGAAATTAGTTCCCGCAAGAAGACTTCATGGTCGGTGTATAGCGACTTCTTGATAATCGGGAAAATATTCTCGGTATGGATGGAGATTGTTCCCTGTTCTAAAACTGTCATAATCTTTCTCTCTGATGACTGCTAATTAATCACTATGTGTTGATTTTGGGCGATCGCGCTACCTTTTACAAAAGGGATTACCACAAAAAGATATTCGGTTTCCCCCACATCATAGCTCACAGGGGCAACCGCAGCAGGAAAGTAGCGCCACAGCCCAATTCACTGCGGGCGCTGAGGCTGCCGCGGTGTGCGCGGGCGATGGTTTGGGCGATCGCCAATCCGAGTCCCGAACCACCTGTATGACGCGATCGATCGCTATTGACTCGATAAAAGCGATCGAATATGCGCGCTAAATCTGCCGCCGCCATCCCAATCCCGGTATCTTGAACCTGAATTATCGCCTCTTGGTGACTGCAATCTAAGATGACTATGACTTGTCCGCCAGCGGGAGTGTATTGGATCGCGTTCACAATTAAATTAGTAACTAAACGGTAAAGTTGATC
>PVWI01000098.1 GCA_003003725.1 filamentous cyanobacterium Phorm 6
ACACTGGGAAACTACCGCTAAGCACAATCTCGAAATTGCCCAGCTTTATCTGGGGTGCAAACTGGCTGCTATCGCCCTGCTGGAAGCCCTTTCTTCGGGTTTGGGACTCGATGTTTCTCTGGCGATGATGATGGGAGAACTTCCAGATAGAGCCGATAAAGGCGTGCGTCTCGAAAGCTTTTTTCCAGAAGTAGAAAAACCTCACCAACCTCAAACTGCTTTAGAAATAGAAGTATTAAATTTATTAGAAAATGGGCGGGCGAAAAGCAGTTCTAATACAGATTTGGAAAACTCGCCATTGGCTACATTTATGGTTAAAATTGTGGGCTTTGACGAAATGCGTTATCAGTGCGATCGGGCTAAGCAACTGTTTAGGGAAAATCTGGAAGTCGATGACTTTATTACCGACTTTAACCCCATAGTTACAGAAGTTGTCGTTGACTCAATTATCAAGTTGTTTGACAGCCGCAAATCTACTATCTATCGATACTACGATATCACTTCTGAGTTAAAGTCCAAACCCCAGACCAATTCTCCGGTACGCCCTTTTCTATCAAATGGTTGAGTCGCTCTAAATACAGTGCAGCCGTTTTGTCGTCGAAATTAACGGCTAAAACTTGATAAAAACAGGTTTTAGCTGCCTTAAATTCGTGACGGCGATAATGTTCTAAACCCCGTTCAAAATCCTGCTGAGTTTGTAACTTCATTTCCCTGACTAACTCTGTTTCTCCGTCGAGAACTTCGTAGATGGAAATTGGCTGTTTTTTGCCTTTGACAATTACTCTATCTAAAAAACGGATTTGATACTCTTCGGGATGAGTCAAATTATCCAAAACTTTCTCAGAAATTATTAAAGATACTCCATACAACTTAGTGAGACTTTCCAAACGAGACGCTAAGTTGACATTATCCGAAAAAGCGTCTCCCTGCATTCTCTCCGCTTCCCCAACTACCCCCACCATCATCTGACCGAAATGCACTCCTACACCTACTTGAATCGGTTGATATCCGATGCGTGTGCGATCGGCATTATATCTGTGAACTTGTTGCAGTTTAGCAATTCCCCCTTGAACAGCATCGTCAGCACCGTTAGGAAAAACTGCCATCATTCCATCTCCTAAATACTTGACAATAAACCCCCGATGTTCTCTAATTTTTGGACTGACTTCTCGCAGATAGGCATTAACAAAGTCAAAGTTTTCTTGGGGAGTCATCGTTTCGGAAAGGGCAGTAAATGAGCGAATATCGCTAAACATAACTGCCATTTGTTTGCTGACATGATTGCCTAATTGGATATCCACAATGCTTTCTTTTTTCAGAAATTCTAAGAAGGCATCGGGGAAAAACCGCCCGTAGGCGCTGTTAGTCTTAGATAAATTGATGTGAAACTTAATTCTGGTTAAAAGTTCGTCTTTCGAGAATGGTTTGGTTAGATAGTCGTTGGCGCCGAATTGAAATCCTACTATTAAGTCTGATACTTGATTTTTCGCCGTCAACATAACTACTGGCAACTCGTGGGAGGGATATTTTTCCCTGAGTTTGGCGCAGACTTCATAACCAGACATCCTCGGCATCATGATGTCGAGAATTATTAAGTCAAAATGCTGCTGTCCGCTTTCAAGAATTGATAAGGCTTGTTCGCCGTTTAGTGCCTGAATAACGCTATAATTTTGCAGGGAAAGGTGATTGTTTAAAACTTGCAGGTTGATCGGATCGTCGTCAACTATCAGGATTTTAAATTGTTCGACTTGTAATGGCACATCGGCTTGAAATGAGGCATTCAGAACAGCTTGAGGTAATTTTAAATTGCTAGTTAAATAGTTTTGAATTATGTTATTTTTTGATTCTAAACCGTTAGTTTTTGTTATTGGTTGCGGATTTATTGCGGGTTCGCTAGGATGAATGGTTTCGGGAGAAAGAGGCAGGGTAAAGGTAAAATGCGAACCGATGCCGACTTGGGATGCTGCGTATATTTTGCCGCCGTGCAGTTCGACAAATTGTTTGGAGAGTGTTAAACCTAAACCTGTTCCTCCGTATTGTCTGACTGTGGAACCGTCGCCTTGTTCAAATGCTTCAAAAATGCGATCGAGATTCGCGGCCGGAATTCCGATTCCTGTATCGGAAACCGTGACAGCTATTTGAAAATCCTGGCTTGACGGCGGGCGATTTGACGCCGGCACTGGGAGGGCTGTTTTGCCGTCGGTATCTACAATTTCTGCTGATATTTCAACAGTCCCGGATTCGGTAAATTTAATCGCATTGCCAATTAAGTTGTAGAGAATTTGTTGCAGGCGGTTTTCGTCAGCCAAAACCAACGGCAAATCGGCTGGAATACTGTTAATTAACTGCAAGTTTTTAGTACCGGTTAAAGATTGGCTGACTGTGATAACAACTTCAACAATCGACCTCAATCCTACACTATGAAGCTGCAATTCTAGTTTGTGATTTTTGAGTTGAGCAAAGTCGAGAATATTGTTAACAAGTTCGTTGAGACGCCTGCCGCTGCTGGCAATCATTGACAAATTTTGCTGCTGAATTTCCGATAAAGTTCCGGTGGCGCCGTCAATCATTGATTCGGAAATGCCAATCATCCCGTTGAGGGGAGTTCGTAATTCGTGGGATGTGTTGGCTAAGAATTCGTCTTTGAGTTTGTCGAGTTGCTGCAATTCTTGATTTTGATTTTCGAGAGTTACAAAGGATGTTTGGAGTTGAGATGCCATGCTGGTGAAGGATTTGGCGAGTTGCCCTACTTCGTCAGTGCGATCGAACTCTAGTTTCTGATCCCATTCTCCTCGGGCGATATTTTTGGCTGCTAGGTTTAAGCAGAGAATTGGTTTTGCGATCGATCTAGCCGTCAAAATGCCAATAATTGTGGCTAGCATTAAAGCTGCGATGCAAAGTAAAATCGTGATCCGAGTGTTGGCATTAATTTCTGCCATGAAGTCGCTTTCAGGAATAACTACTATCACTAACCAATCCAGTCCTATCGAATCTTTATATGACCGAATATGCACAAAAATCCACTCACCATTAAGTTGAAATTTAAGGTTTTTGGGTAGTTCAGCTTGAGCTAAGTTGAAGTTATTAATGATGTGTTTAGCTGCCGCACGAGTTAAAATATTTTTGCTATCGATAGCTTGCAAACGTTTGGCTTTCTCATTTGTACTTATTATGTAGGGTTGTTCATCGGTTGAACTGCCAACTAATGCTCCCGATCGCTCTATAATAAAAATCTGACCCGATCGACTAATCTTCATTGCTCGCAGAAAGTCGCTAATTTGTCCGAGAATAATATCGACTGCCATTACTCCACGAAAATTCCCTTGACTGTCGTAAAAAGACTGAGCCGCTGTAATGCCCAAATCCCCCTGAAAAAACGTATAAATGTCAGTCCATATAGGCTTTTTTTCAGCAGTTGCACCAATATACCAAGGGCGATTTCGCGGGTCATAGTTTGTTTCAGAACGTAATAATTCAATTTTATTTCCTTGATAATCTAAGGCATAATAAGAACGCCGGGGAAAGTTTTCTGTGATTCTGGAAACAAGTTTTCCTGATTCATCTATACTAACTCCAATAAATTGACCATCCTGAGATCCTAAATAAATTTGTTTCACTGAGGAGAATATTTGTATTTGATTCCAAAAATAGCGTTCTGTTGTTTGTATATCTTTTGAATTTAGCTTGTCAAGTTTGGCTATAGCCACATTAAGTTTGACAATTGTATGAGATTTCTCTAAGTAATTTATGAGGTGTTCTTGGATGCGATAGCTAATTTCACTTTGTAAGTTGCCGACGATTTCTTGAACAGCTTTTTGTCCATTTCTAAAAGACAAATATCCAACCAGGCTAACTACTGCGACAGTTTGCAATATAAATGGCACTGTTAGTGCTACACGGAGGGGTAGATTGCCAGAAATTTTTGCGATCGAGCTGCTAATATTTTTTAATAAGATAGTAAATTCCTCAATTCTCACAGCACTCACACAAATCAGCCCATTCTTACATTTGAGCGTAATTATTAACAGTTGACAGTTGACAGTTGACTTCGGAGTGCGAAGTTTTTAGGCAGGGGATTTAAGCCCTTTCCTAAAAACAATCCACCTAAAGGTGGGGGCTAAAATCCCCTGTGCTTTGGTAATGTGTCCAAAAGCACCGAGCTACATCGAGATAACTGTGTCGATCAAAAGTATTGTAGCTCATGCTCAGAATCTCGGCTATACAACAATACGGTTCACTTAAGAGATCCCCCCTAACCCCCCTTAAAAAGGGGGGGACAAGAAAGCTCTCAAAGTCCCCCTTCTTAAGGGGGATTTAGGGGGATCTCCGGGGCATAAATAGTGTTAAGTAAACTGTATTGGGCTATACAATCTTTTTGTGAGACTTTCAGGAAAACTAGCTGTCACTCATCTGAGCTACCCCAGATAAGTGTCACTAAAAAAAGCTACTGTTAAAGCACTTTGCTCCACAGCTACAACTGGGGAATAGCAAGTTCAAACAACTTGCAAACCACTAATCCCCAATCAAACCATGCAAACCACAAACGAAACCAAAGCTCAATTACCTCTCTGCTCTTCCTTGCCCACAGTGCAACGCAATAATAACACTGCTGCCAATAAAGACGTGCGCTATCTGCAACAATCCTTAGTTAAAAAGGGATATCCCGTAACAACTGATGGATTCTTCGGCCCCAAAACCGAACAAGCAGTCATCAACTTTCAAAAGAAAAATAAGCTTGTTGTTGATGGCATTGTGGGCCAGCAAACTTGGAATAAATTAGGCGCTTGCGTTATCGAACCTCCTTGTTAAATCACCAACATTTTCCCGCACTTCTCTGTCGCTCAAAACTTACAAACAATAATGGAGAATCAAACCATGCAAGCCACCACAAATGCAATTCGCCTTGAATCACCTTCCTGCCGCTATTTTCCCCTACTCAAGCGCAACGATGCCTTAACAGTTGACAGTTGACAGTTGAAAGATGAGTGCGAAGTTTTCAGGCTGGGGATTTAAGCCGCAGCCTAAAAACAATCCACCTAAAGGTGGGGGCTTACTCTACCTAAAAGGAAGAGGATTGGAGTAATGAATAGTTTTATTTTAATTTCTCCCCGATTAGGGTTCCGGCTTTAAACCAATTGTTTCTGGTAAGTACGTTTTACCAGAATGATATCTTCTCAAGAACTCTTGGCGCTTCTTGTTGTTAAAAAATGTCGAATTAAAAATAAATATTTTATCCGCAGTCTCTGAAATTGGCTGTTAAATTAAGCTATATTATAGCAGTTTCGAGTGAAATTAGATTTATTATGTCTGACTCTATTGCTCGCCGCTTGGAAGAATATACGATCGCCCGATCGCACGAAGTTTTAATCGTCAAAGCCGAAATTGAAGGCGAATACGATGAAATTGCGATTTTTAAAGGCTTTTCTAGCTCTTTGGTACGATCGACGGCTAGCGATCCAGAAATACCCGTTTTGCCAGAGGGAGCAAAAATTGTCAGTGTCGATCGGCTAGAGAGTCCCTACAATCCAAATAACCCCCGCTATCTTCAGCAGGGGCTATCTTGGGAAAAAATGCGATCGCTATTGTCCGAGGTCGGAGTTTAGCAAAAAAGTAGGGACACAAAATAGTTGATTAGTATCAACTCAAACCCTTTGTATCTGTCGTTTATCGCCGAGACCAGATCCCCCTAAATCCCCCTTAAAAAGGGGGACGCAAGAATACTCTTGTCCCCCCCTTCTTAAGGGGAGTTAGGGGGGATCGAGACTTTGACAAAAACCAGAGATACAAAAGCGCCGTGTCCTTACCGCGATCGCTAAATTGTGCCGCCAGCAGCTTGAAAACGAGCTCGCGCACGTTTAATTGCTTGCTTAGCTTGAATTTGCTCTTGCAAAGTGCCGTTATCGGCCTTTTGCAAACGACTTTGTGCTTCGGTGTAAGCAACACGAGCAGCTTCTTTATCAATCGTTTCGCCTTTTTCAGCGCCGTTGACAAGAATAGTAACTTTGTTTTCTTGGATTTCTGCAAAGCCGCCCATCAGAGCAATAGACACCCATTCCTTACCAGGACGGACGCGCATCACTCCGGTATCCAAAGCAGTCAAAATCGGAGCATGACCGCTCAAAATACCCAATTGGCCTGTGGTGCTCGGCAAAATTACTTCTTCAGCATTAGAATCCCAAACAGTTTTGTCTGGGGCAACTACGCGCACAGTTAATGTCATAAATTGTCCTTAGTCATTAGTCAGCAGTCAGCAGTCAGCAGTCATTAGTCAGCAGTCATCAGTCATCAGTCATCAGTCAGCAGTCAGCAGTCAGCAGTCAGCAGTCAGCAGTCAGCAGTCATTAACTGTTAATTGTTAACTAATAACTAATGACTAATGACCAATGACCAATGACCAATGACTAATTACTAAAATTACTTAGCGTCAGCCTTCATTTTTTCAGCTTTGGCGATCGCCTCATTGATATCGCCAACCAAATAGAAAGCTTGTTCAGGTAACTCATCGAGTTCACCACCAAGAATCATCTGGAAACCCTTAATCGTATCTGCCAGCTTGACGTACTTACCAGGAGAACCGGTGAACACTTCCGCCACAAAGAACGGTTGAGACAAGAAACGTTCAATTTTGCGAGCGCGAGAAACAGTTAAGCGGTCATCTTCCGACAGCTCATCCAAACCCAAAATCGCAATAATATCTTGCAATTCCTTGTAGCGTTGCAAAATAGACTGCACCTGACGCGCCACACCATAGTGTTCTTCGCCTACAATGCTAACTTGCAACATTGTGGAGGTAGACTCCAGGGGATCAACAGCCGGATAAATACCCTTCGCAGCCAAACCGCGAGACAACAAAGTTGTAGCGTCCAAGTGAGCAAAAGTCGTAGCCGGCGCTGGATCAGTGAAGTCATCCGCAGGTACGTACACAGCTTGAACCGAAGTAATCGAACCTTCGGTAGTCGAAGTAATCCGTTCTTGCAAGTCGCCCATGTCTGTACCGAGAGTCGGCTGATATCCCACAGCCGAAGGCATCCGACCCAACAGAGCCGATACCTCAGAGCCCGCTTGCACGAAGCGGAAGATATTATCAATGAACAAGAGCACGTCTTGTTTGCTGACATCGCGGAAGTATTCTGCCATCGCTAGAGCCGACAGGCCCACGCGCATCCGAGCACCAGGTGGCTCGTTCATTTGACCGTATACTAGGGCAATTTTCGACTTGCTGCGGTCTTTTTCGTCAATAACCCCAGACTCGATCATTTCCTTGTAAAGGTCATTACCTTCACGGGTGCGCTCGCCCACACCGCCAAACACGGATACGCCGCCGTGAGCCTTAGCGATGTTGTTGACGAGTTCCATCATAATCACGGTTTTGCCGACGCCTGCGCCGCCGAACAAACCGATTTTGCCACCGCGACGGTAGGGAGCCAGGAGGTCGATGACCTTGATCCCTGTTTCAAACACCGAAGGTTTGGTTTCCAGTTCGGTGAAAGCCGGCGGCTGGCGGTGGATGGGCATACTTTCGGAAGTATCGACCGGGCCGAGGTTGTCTACGGGTTCGCCGATGACGTTAAAAATACGGCCGAGAGTCGGGATTCCGACGGGAACTTGGATCGCTTTCCCGGTATCTACTACTTCCATACCGCGCATTAAGCCGTCGGTGGTACTCATGGAAACTGCACGCACTTGGCTGTCTCCGAGGAGTTGCTGAACTTCGCAGGTAACAGAAATGTCTTGACCTGCTTCGTTTTTGCCCGCGATCGTAATAGCGTTATAGATTTGGGGCAGTTTGCCACCTGGGAATTTTACGTCTACAACCGGCCCAATGATTTGGGTGATGTAGCCTACGTTCGTTTTTGTTGCGGTGGATACCATGAATAGTGCCTTTGTTAGGATTCTATTTTTCCCGTGGTGGAAAAAGTCTTAACATTTAGAAATGCTACTTTTCAGATTACCACTGAATAGCCTCACTATTTAGATTTGTATGGTGCTGTGTAAGAGTCATTTTTCTGATTGCGGATGCTTTTTTTCCCGCGAGCGGCAGCCAAAGCCCCGAGCCCCAGAATTGTGCCGAATACTGTGATTGGTTCGGGGACTAACTCAGCCGACAAGCTGAATTGTTGAAAGTCTACGTCGCCTACTCCTCCCCCGTCGTCAAAGGAGATTTTTGTGCCCTGAGTGAGTTGTGCTATTGTCACAGCTTGAAACTGCTCTGGGCCCTTGCCACTATTAGCCTTGCTAAAGGGATTATCTTTGGCATCGTAGTTGAGGCTAAAGTCGCCCAAGACAGCCTGCTGGCAGCCCGTCGCCAAACAGTCACTTCTGCGAAACTTGCTATCGGCAGCAAACCAGAGGTTACTATTCATGAAGGTGCTGCTGGAGACATATTGCTCGAAAGGCTTGCCACTGCCGGTGTCGCTCCATAGCAGGAGGGCGTAAATTTGATCCTGCAAAAATGTGAAGGTTTGGCTGATGGAGCCGTTATCTGAGGTGACTGCGTTGCCGAAGGTTCCTTTCCAGTCGTTGGCGGAGCCGTTATCTGATGCTTTTGTCTCATAAAACAGGCGGGATACATTGTTGTAGCCGCTGTTTGCGGGCAGGGATTTTGCTACCCATAAGCTGGATTGGTAACTGCCACGAGATTGGTCGAAGGTAAAGTTGATGGTTGTATCTCGATCGAACTGGACGCCGCTCGTGCCAAACATGAAGGCTCGCGCGGGCGTGCAAATGCTGAGCAAGATGGTAGTTGCCAAGCTGGCGACTGTAAAAGATGTTTTTTTGACTAGCGTTAAGGTAGTCATAACCCTGATTCCTCCAATGTTGTTAGGTAGTAAGGCGGGAAACGCACTTTTCCCGTGACGGGAATAGACGATCGCCTCTTATGCGATATTTAGGACGATGGCCATAGCTGCAAAAGAAACTTTACAGCAGTGACTCTACAGACTGATATCACTTAGGTGTGTCCTGAGAGTAAATCAGTGCTGGTAATTCTAAGAGTTTTCACTGACACCAGAGTGCCACACTTGAATCTGTAACAGCAAGATTTTAATCGCATTTCCATTTCCAACCTACTACATTTATTTTTGTCCGCAAGGGTCTCAAACTCACTGCAATACTTGCAAATATTAGCTTCCATCAAAAATATTATGTATTTTTGATGGAAGCTTTATGAAGTTTTGGTAAAGTTAATCAAAAAAATATAAAGTTTACGATCGAAGCTCGGCTGTTCGACCAGCGCTCGAAGCGGGATGCAAGCTGTTATAAGGTGTGCAGAAGAATGCGGTGGCGGCTGCGAGTAGGGATTTGAGCGTGTTTTTTGCTGCTTTCAGCAAGTGGCGGCTACGGGCGATCGATACTTGCGTATTTTTGACTAATATACTGAGTGATTGTTTACTCCTAACCCTCGGATTCCGCCTCGTATTTTTACCAACAATCCCGAACGCATCAACCCGGTTTTTTAAGGTAATGGCGTGAGTCGATTTGAGATTTGAGATTTACAAGGGCAGATGAATCTGGGAGTTTGAACTTTAGTCTAAAATTTGGATTTTTCCACGACATGAGTACGTGACACGGTATCCGTTTTTGTGGGGTGTCAGAGAAGTAGTGAAAATGGAAACAATAAACCCAGTTTTATTGCAGGTTGCTGAGTGCTAGTAAAAAACTGTTTCTACGTAAATCCTAGTAATTAAATAAATACATTTTTTTTTCTATATCAATTATTTGGAAATAAAAAATAGGGCTATTCTATTGACATGAGGAGTTTTTAGCAGTAAAAATAGGATAGATAAAGACGATCGCACTTTAAACAGAATATTTAAACACAATGACAGCCAACAGACTACATTTGCTTGGATGGTTATTCATTGTTGGTTGGCTGAGTGCCGGGGCGATGGGTTCGGCAAACGCGCAACCCATCGCCCCGGCACCAGACGGCACTAACACAGTTGTTACTCCCAACGGCAACCGCTACGACATTTCCGGGGGGTCTTTCAGCGGAAATAAGGCTAATCTTTTTCATAGTTTTACTCAGTTTGGCCTCAGCGAAGGTCAAACTGCTAACTTTCTGACTAATCCCAATATTCAAAATATTCTGGGGCGGATTACTGGGGGAAATCCTTCTTTAATCAATGGCTTAATTCAAGTTACGGGCGGCAATTCCAATTTATTTTTGATGAATCCTGCCGGCATGATTTTCGGGCCAAATGCCAGCCTGAATGTGCCTGGTTCTTTTAATGCTACTACGGCTACAGGGATTGGTTTTGGGAACAATCAGTGGTTTAGTGCGATCGGCAATAACAATTGGGCAACTTTAATCGGGATGCCGAATAGTTTTGCGTTTACCAACTTGCAAGCTGGAAGTATTGTTAATTCAGGCAATTTGACGGTGACACCCGGTCAAAGTTTAAGTTTAACGGGCGGTACAGTTGTGAATACTGGCCAGCTAACTGCACCGGGGGGAAATATTCTAATTAGCGCCGTACCGGGTCAAAATTTGGTGCGGATTAGTCAAGCTGGAAATTTATTGAGTTTAGATATTCAGCCGACAATAACTCAAAGCTCGCTGCCGAACAATTGGACGCAACCGGTGTTATCTTTGCCGGAGTTGCTGACTGGAAAAGGTGCCCCGCAGGCCACTGGTTTGACGGTAAATGCTAATGGCGAAGTTGTGTTGACTGGGAATGTTGCAGTGCCTGTAACTGCCGGAACTGCGATCGCATCTGGCAGCATTAACGTCTCTGGCAACACTGGCGGTACTGTAAATATTTTAGGGGACAAAGTAGGAGTTATTGCAGGCAATATCAATGCTTCTGGGATTAACGGCGCAGGTAATGTACTGATTGGCGGAGATGATCAGGGTTTGGGTACGGTGCCCAATACTTTGCGGACTTTTGTTAGCGCAGACTCGACAATTAATGCTGATGCTATTAGTAATGGGAATGGCGGGCGAGTTATAGTTTGGGCTGATGAAACTACTCGCTTTAATGGCAATATTACGGCCAGAGGCGGCTTGTTTTCGGGGAATGGCGGTTTTGTGGAAGTATCGGGAAAGCAATCGCTGGATTTTCAAGGATTAGTGGATTTGCGATCGACTTTGGGCAGCGCCGGAAGCTTATTGTTAGATCCTACTGATATTACTATTAGTACAGGTGCGAATGCAGGCGGTACATTAGCTGGAGGTGTATTTGCTCCGGCTACGGCTACTTCTACAATCAATAACGGGACGCTGCAAACGCAACTGGGTTTAGGCAATGTCACTATTTCTACTACGTCGGCTGCTGCAAGTGCAGGCGATATTACAGTAAGTGCTCCCGTTACTTGGAATAATAGTAATTCTCTGACTCTGAAGGCTAATAACAATATAAATGTCTATGCCAATATCACAACTCAGGGAGGCAACGTTACGCTGAATGCTGATGCTGATAATCTCAACGGGGGTAGTCTTAGCATCAACAATGTGATTAATACAAATGGTGGCAATTTTACAGGTATTGGTCGCGGAAATGCTACCATCAGAGATGGAATCGCTATTAATTCTGGCATAATTAATGTCGGTGCTGGGAATATTGATTTGACTGGTACTGGCGGCAATGGGATAAATAATATAGGGATATTTGTCGATCGCTCCAGCACCCTTACATCGCTCAATGGAAATATCAGCCTCACAGGAAAAGGAGGTAGCGGTACTGGAACCAACAACAGCGGTGTTGTTATTCAACGTGGGTCATTAGTTGAATCAACAGGGAGTGGCACTATTACTTTAAGCGGTAACGCTGGTACGGGCACAGACAACAACAGCGGGATATTAGTTAATAAGAGCGAAGTTCGATCGCTCAATGGAAATATCAGCCTCACAGGGACAGGAGGTAGCGGTACTGGAATCAAAAACTACGGTATTGGCATTCAAAACGGATCATTAGTGGAATCAACTGGGAGCGGAACTATTACTTTCAGCGGTACCGCAGGTACGGGCACAGATAACAACAGCGGGATATCGATTGATAACTCTAAGGTGCAATCGGCGAGTGGAAATATCAGCCTGACTGGTAGCGGCGGGGGAAACGGAAGCGGCAACAACGGGATTAACATTAATGCTAACAGTACAGTAGAATCGATCGGCACAGGGAATATTACTCTTCAGGGTATTGCCGGGAACGGGACATTTGGTAATAGAGGGATATCTATTGCCACCAGTACAGTGCAATCGGCTGGCGGAAATCTCAGCCTGACTGGTAACGGTGCTGGGAATTTAACCAACAACACCGGCGTTAATATAGACGGCAGCACAGTGCAGTCAACGCCAGGAAGCGGGACTGTCACCATCACCGGCACGGGCGGGAATGGGGCGGGTAGCAATTCCGGGATATATCTCAACTCAGGGACTGTACGATCGCAGAATGGAGATATTGCTTTAATTGGTACCGGTGTAGGGACATCAGCTAGCAACAATGGCATTACATTCGGCATTGGCATATCGGGAGTAACGGTGGAAGCTACGGGAACGTGTAATATTAGCCTGACTGGAAGTGCAAACAATGCTGATGCACTTAACCTAATCGGCGGTGCGACAAACGCGATGTTAGGCGGCAATGTAACTTTGACGGGCGATGAAATTCAACTGTCAGGAACAAGTCAAGTTAATGGTACTGGGACTATCCAGTTGCAACCGCTTACTCCCACTTTAGATATTAATGTTGGCGGTAATATCACGGACGCTCGTTTGAATCTCAGTGCAGGGGAACTCGCACCTCCGGTATTAAATGGGTTTTCGCAAATGATTATCGGGCGCACGGATGGGACGGGGACGATCGCAATTGACCCCGCTGGCGTTACTTTTAATTACCCTGTCACAATTCAAGCCCCCACCAGTGGCACAATTGCAGTCAATGGAAACATTACAGGTAAAAATAACGCTTCAATTACTTTTAATGCTCCCACCACTAACTTAAATGCAAATATTGTCACCAACGAACAGAAGATTATCTTTGGTGGCAAAGTCTCTCTCGTTACGGGCTCTAATGTCACTGTAGATACTGGGTTAACGAATGCAGGCGACATTAATTTTGGGGGAACTGTTGATGGCGACGGTAATCTAATTTTGACTACGGGAACAGGTACTATCAATCTCAACGGGCCAATTGGGGCGACAGTGCCGTTGCGTTCCCTGGCAATAGTCAATTCTCTCAATGTTACCAGTCCGATCGCGATCGCGATTACAACTACAGGCGATATTACTACAGGCGATATTACGAATTCCGGACGTGCGATCGCGCTTACGAGCAATAACGGTAATATTACAACGGTATTGGGTTCGCTTGATACGAGTTCTGCGGGTACTGGCGCAGATATCACTCTCAAAGCTTTTAATAAAGTTGACGTAAAGAATATAAATGCTGGTACGGGAAATATTACTTTGATTGGGACAGATGCTAACTTTACAAAAGGGACTGTTCAAGGTACGGGGACTTTTTCTCTGCAACCGTTTAATGCAAACGGCAATATTAGCTTCAAAAATGTAAAACCTAATCCTGCTGATCCCAATACTATTTATGTGGAACAGCCGTTTCAAGATGCCCTACAAGATGGATTTAAGTCGATCGCGATCGGCAGAACAGACGGTACTGGTACAATTACCTTTGACAGCACTCATAGTTTTCTAGATCCGGTGATAATTCAATCTCCCGGCGGTGCGATCGTTGTCAATGCACCAGTCACCGGGACAGGTAATGCTTCAATCGTTTTTAACGGCCCAACAACACTCAATCAAAACGTTACTACCAGCCGTCAAGATATCACTTTTAAAAGTCCTGTACTCGTCCAAAATAATGCTTCTGTCAGCACAGCAGGTGTAGGTGCAGGAAATATTCTGTTCGACAACACAGTCAACGGCGCAGCGACGGGAACTAAAGACCTGAGTTTAACGGCAGGTACGGGCAATATTACATTTAGCGGTGCGGTTGGGGCGACAAGTGCGATCGGCAATTTAACAGCAAATTCTACGGGAATAACTGCATTCAATCAAACAGTAAAAGCCGCGAGTTTGACAACAGATGCGGGCGGCACAACTACACTTAATGGCAATGTGACAACAACCGGCACTCAAACCTACGGAGATGCAGTTACAATTACCAACATAAATCCGGTTCTCACAGGTACAGGCATTACTTTTAACAATACTGTGAACGCCAGTAACAGCGGCAGCCCTTTGACTGTGGATGGGGGTACTGGTGATGTTACGTTCAATGGTGCGATCGGCAGCAGCAACAACTCGATCGGCAATCTTAAAGTTAACTCTCAAGGAACAACTGCATTCAATCAAGCAGTCAATGCCGCGAGTTTGACAACAGATGCGGGCGGCAAAACTCAAATCAAGGGAAATATCACGACAACCGGCTCTCAAACCTACGGAGATGCAGTCACGATTGCCAACAATCAGATTCTCACAGGTAGTGAGGTTAGTTTCAACAAGACTGTTGATGGTAGCAGCGATTTGACGGTGAAGGCGAGTAGCGGCAATATTACATTTAGCGGTGCAGTTGGCGGTACAATTCCGCTGAAAAATTTAACTGCTAATAGCAAGACATCTTTAGGCGGCAATGTCACAACCACCGGCTCTCAAACCTATGCAGATGCTGTCACTGTTGCCAACAATCCGATTCTCGCAGGTAGTGAGGTTAGTTTCAACAAGACTGTTGACGGTAGCAGCGATTTGACGGTGAATGCGACTAGCGGCAATATTACATTCAGCGGTGCAGTTGGCGGTACAACTCCGCTGAAAAATTTAACTGCTAACAGCAAGACATCTTTAGGCGGCAGTGTCACGACAACGGGCAATCAAACCTACGCAGATGCAGTCACGATTGCCAACAATCCGATTCTCGCAGGCAAAGACATTACTTTTAACAAGACTGTTGACGTAGCTGGCAATCTGGGGATTGTTGGTGATAATGTAGATATCAAAGGAATTGTCACAACCACCAATAATGGCACGCTGACAATTACCAATCAGGTTAATCTCAATATTGATAAAAACCTGAACTTAGATGGTGCATTTACTCAAAAAGGCGCGGCAACTGTGGCGCTTAGCGGAAATATCGCCACAACCAATGATAATATTAGTTTTAGCGGCCCAGTGACATTAAAAGCTCCTGTAACTTTTACACTGGGAGATGCAACTATTGCTTTCGGTTCGAGTTTAGCGGCAGGAAGTAATCCGCTGAATTTAACAGCAGGTGAAATTGATTTTTCTGGGCCAGTTTCTGGTACTGGGGCGCTGACGCTGCAACCCGCAACAACATCACAAAATATTGCAATTGGTGGCACTGCTAACAATACTCCAGCTTTGGATTTGACGGCATCGGAAATTGGTTTGATTCAAAATGGGTTTAGCAGTATTGCGATCGGACGATCGGATAGTACGGCGAAGGTTAGTATTCCCAATAATCTCACTTTTTTAGACGCCGTAACTATTCAAGGGGGAACGGGTACGATCGCCCTTGACGCCAATATTACCGGAAATGATAACAGCAGTCTTACTCTGAACGCCAATAATGTCAAACTCGGCAGTGATGTCATTCTCAGTAGTGACACAGGTAATGTTAGTGTTGCAGGTGCGATCGATGGCAATCAGCGCTTGAACATCAATGCTACTAAAGGCAATGTGCTGCTGCAAGGAAATATCGGCAAAACCACGCCACTGACTGGTTTGAATTTTACTGCCTTAAATACTAGCTTGAGTGGCAATGTCACCACGAATAAGGGCAATATCACTATTAGCGGTGTTTTAGGATTGACGAAAGATGCGATATTGACCACGGCTGGGGGAAATATTGCGTTTGGAGGTGCGATCGACAGCATCGATGAGGCCCGGAACCTAAATCTGGATGCAGGTAGCGGTAGCATCACTTTCAGCGCCGCCGTCGGCGCCACCACACCGTTAGCAAATGTTGTAATTGGAAACGCTGGCGACGTGACAGCAAACTCGACGATTAACGCGCAAAAGTTGGAAGTAGATAGCGCGGAAAATATCACTTTGTTGGGAAATGTCACTGCTGCAAATGCCGGAAAGGGAGGAACGATCGAGCTTTTGAGTCCGCAAGGAAAAGTGAATGCTGGAGATTTGAATACGGTGGGAAGTACGGGCGGGAACATCACCGTTAAAGCTTTAAATTCAATTACGGCGGGAAAACTTACTTCCTTCGGTACAGTGGGAAATGGTGGCAATGTTTCCTTAGATCCGATCGGCGATATTCAAGTTGACTCGATCAATGCCCAAGGCGGTTCTAGCGGCACTGGTGGCGAGGTGTTTGTTTCATCGACGGGGGGATTTGTCCGCGCTACGGGTGGTTTTTCAACTGCACTTTCGCCGACGGGATTTGCTAGCATTTCTACTGCTGGCGGCGCGGGCGGTGGCAAAATTACAATTGTCCACGCTGGGGGAGATAAAGGGGCGCCGATTCAACCGTCACCAGTTCCCCCCAGCGAAACACCGACACGAGTCAACCCTAGTTCTAATTTAGTGCTGGGATATGTTCCGCCTCCCGATCGACTTTTTGAAGGTAACGACATAGAAAAAACAGTCTGGGGAATTGAACAAACAAGGAATCAAGAATTTGGAGAATACTTAGGCGTCAAAGCCAACCTTCCAGACCAAAAAGTGATGATTGCGACATTCCAACAAACATTAGGAAATATCGAACAGCAAACCGGCAAGCGTTCTGGTATTATCTACATAATCTCGCGAGCAGATCGACTGGAACTAATTTTAGTTCCCCCCGTAGGGCGGCCGATTCACTACAGCGTCCCCGAAGCCAACAGAGCAGCTCTTTTCCCAGTTGTCAAGGAGTTGCGCGATGAAATCACCAATCGCACCAAACTCGGTACTACCAGTTATCTAGCCTCCGCGCAGCAACTCTATAAATGGGCGATCGCACCCCTAGACAAAGACTTAAAAAACTTAGGAATTCAGACATTGTTACTGTCAGTCGATCCCGGATTGAGGAGTATGCCCTTTGCCGCTTTGCACGACGGTAAAGGCTTCTTGATTGAAAAATACAGTTTCAGCCTCATTCCGAGTTTTAGCTTGACTAATAGCGATTATAAAGCAGTTACAGATGCCACAGTGCTAGCAATGGGAAGGTCAGAATTTGTTAACCAAAAACCCTTGCTCAGTGTGCCGATCGAATTAGAGGCGATTTCTACCCAGTGGCACGGCCCATCTTTCCTCAATTCAACTTTCACTTTAGACAATCTCAACTCGGAACACACAAAGCGAGGATTTCGGATCGTTCACCTCGCAACCCACGCTGAATTCAAACCGGGAAAACCAAGTAATTCTTACATTCAACTGTGGAATTCCAAATTGCAGCTCGCTCGCCTGGAAAGTTTAAATTGGCGCAATCCGCAGGTAGACTTATTAGTATTGAGTGCTTGTAGAACTGTTTTGGGCGATCGGGAATCAGAGTTAGGTTTTGGAGGTTTAGCAGTAAAATCCGGCGCCAAATCTGCCTTAGGGAGTTTGTGGTATGTAGACGACGAGGCACTTTGGCGCTGATGAGCGAATTTTACCATCAGTTGCGAGGAGCCACAACTAAGGCAGAAACTTTGCAACTTACTCAACAGGCGATGATTGCTCGTAAAGTTCAGATTGAAAACGGGCAGTTAGTAACAACAGCGGGCAAGTTGAATTTATCGGCTAATACACCACAAACAAAACCAAAATTTCTCCCATCCTTACTACTGGAGTAGTTTCACCCTCATCGGAAATCCGTGGTAAGCAGCCACATTTTAGATTATTTCTATTGGCATCGGAATCATAATTTTCTGATTGCAGAGCGAGTCAAAAATTATCTCTAACCCGCAGATGCTCTATCTAGAGTTGAGCTTTCTCAGATTAGGTGCCGCAGTTCCATAATTGACTCGACAACCGATGTTGAACAAACTCGAACTGCACTCAAGAGGGACAATCTGCTGGTCGAGGAGGGCGCTGCAACTGACATACTCGTCGTTGTTAGTATCTCTTACCATACATTCGATCGCCTTAGCACCCGATCGACTCGCCCAACTCTTCATACCTGCGACTGCAATTATGTGCTGCCAGTAGAAACCCAATAGCAACACTCCAAACAGTACAGCAACTGCTAATCCTGCTTTTAACTTCCAACTACCCAGGATATTTCCCAGGCTACTTTTTAAGTTTTCCGTCAAAGAAATAGAGGCTTCGGAACTTATTTCTGGAGGCGGCAAATTTGTTTGTGTTTGTTCTGGGATTTCCGACATCACGTAGCTCCTCTGATTTTTGCGACTTGCTGGGAATTGCCGGAGGCGATGGCGCGCTCTTGCAAATTATCTAAGATTTTAGCAAAACTCGTCTGTACTGGCAACCTCAAAAGGCACTAGCGCCCTGGAAGTCTGTATATTGATCGATCGCGATTGCGATTTCTATGCCTTTTGAGGTATTGCCCAATTCGCGTTAGCGGATGCCTCGAAGAGGATCGGCTATTTTGTACCTGCCACAAAACTGGTTCGTAGTGAGGACTTTAGTCCTCATAAAAGTCAGAGGACTGAAGTCCTTACTACGAACACAAAACTGGTTCGTAGTGAGGACTTTAGTCCGCATAAAAGTCAGAGGACTGAAGTCCTTACTACGAACACTAAACTGGTTCGTAGTGAGGACTTTAGTCCTCATAAAAGTCAGAGGACTGAAGTCCTTACTACGAACACTAAACTGGTTCGTAGTGAGGACTTTAGTCCGCATAAAAGTCAGAGGACTGAAGTCCTTACTACGAACACTAAACTGGTTCGTAGTGAGGACTTTAGTCCTCATAAAAGTCAGAGGACTGAAGTCCTTACTACGAACACAAAACTGGTTCGTAGTGAGGACTTTAGTCCTCATAAAAGTCAGAGGACTGAAGTCCTCACTACGAACACTAAACTGGTTCGTAGTGAGGACTTTAGTCCGCATAAAGTCAGAGGACTGAAGTCCTTACTACGAACATTGCTGATGAGCGCATATTACTAAAAATTACAAATTTTCAAGTTACCAAAAGTTCCAATAACTCAGCTTCAGAAAGAATTTTAATTCCCAAAGATTGAGCCTTTTCCAACTTAGAACCCGCATCTTCACCCACAACCACATAATCAGTTTTAGCACTCACCGAACCTGTGACTTTCCCTCCCGCTTTGACAATCAAATCTTTAGCTTCATCTCGTTTGAGAGTAGGCAAAGTTCCAGTCAATACAAAAATTTTGCCAGCAAACTGTAAATTTATGTCTGCTAAATTCTGACTTTTAATTTCTGAGTGCAATTGCAAACCCGCAATTTTTAACCGTGCAATTAAACTTTGATTTGCCGGCACTCTAAACCACTGAGAAACCGATTGTGCAATCTCCGGCCCGATGCCGTACACGCCCTCAATTGCTGCCGCCGATACCGTTGCTAAGTCTTCCACATTTGTGAATCTTTCTGTCAGCAATTGCGCGTTTACTGTGCCGACGTGGCGGATGCCCAAACCGTAAAGTACCCGCGAATAAGGTTTATTTTTCGATTGGGCGATCGCACTTACCAACTTGTCCGCCAACTTCTTACCCATGCGTTCCAAACCCATCAATCTTTCCGCAGTCAAATCGTACAAATCTGCCGCAGAAGTGAGCAGATTGCTATCAACCATCTGCTGCACCAACTTTTCCCCAACACCGTTAATATCCAGAGCATCCCGGCTGCAAAAATGAATCAGGGAACCCCTCAAAATTGCCGGACAAGACGTGTTGATGCAGCGAGTCACGGCCTCCCCCTTTTCCCGAACCACAGGCTGCGCGCACTCGGGACAGCAGCTAGGCATTTGAAAAAGTTGAGCATTTTGGGGACGAAGTTCTGCTAAAACTCGCACAACTTCTGGTATGATTTCCCCAGCTTTTCTGACAATTACAGTATCGCCAATGTGGAGGTTGAGCTCGGAAAGTCGATCGCCATTATGCAGCGAAGCCCGCGAAACCGTCGTCCCCGCCAACTGCACCGGTTTTAGTTCCGCTACGGGAGTCAGAGCCCCGGTTCTCCCTACTTGTACGGTGACTGCTTCTACTATTGTAGGGACTTCTTGCGCCGGATACTTCAGGGCGATCGCCCAACGTGGAAATCTCTGAGTAAAACCCAACTGTTTTTGCAGCAAAACCGAATTAATCTTAACAACAACCCCATCCGTCATGTAAGGCAAATTTCGCCGCTCAGTATCCCAAAATTCGTAATACTCCCGAACCTCATCCAAAGAATAGCAAACTTTGCGATTTGGATTTACCTTAAATCCGATTGTCTGCAACAATTCCAACGAATCCCATTGCGTATTCTGCTCATTACCCGCATCTAAATACAGAGTATAAGCAAAGAAATCTAACCGTCGTTTATCCACAACTTTAGAATCCAACTGTCGCAGAGTACCCGCCGCCGCATTGCGAGGATTAGCAAACAATTGTTCCCCCGTTTTTTCGCGTTCCCGATTAATTTCCTCAAACACAGCCAAAGACAAAAAAGCCTCTCCGCGCACTTCCACAACAGGCGGCGGATTATCTAAATTCAGCTTGAGAGGAATCGAGCGAATAGTCTTAACATTTTGAGTAATGTCCTCACCAGAAACGCCGTCTCCCCGCGTCGCACCGCGAACTAAAATCCCATTTTCATAGGTTAACGCTAAAGCAGAACCGTCAATTTTTAACTCGCAAACATAGGAAACCCCCCCCTGCCCCCCCTTGCTAAGGGGGGGAGTAATTTCTTTGTTTTCTTCGTTGCTAAGAAGAGGCATAATTCCATCTTGTCCCCCCCCTTGACAAGGGGGGGTTAGGGGGGGTGCATTTCCATC